>QEUY01000745.1 GCA_003577365.1 Chloroflexota bacterium
ACCTCCAGCGGCTTGCCGGTCACAATCGCCGTCACGCGGCGGCCCATCAGGCTGGAATAGCCATCCATAAACCAGCCCATGATCTGCGGCGTGGTGTTGACATCCGGCGCGGGGATGTCCATCTCCGGCCCGATGATCGGGGCCAGTTCAATCGCAAAGCGCCGCGTCATACGCTCGATCTCCCCCTTGGAAAGCTGCTTGGGGTCGACGATGATGCCGCCCTTGCCGCCGCCAAAGGGGATGTCCACCACCGCGCTCTTCCAGGTCATCCACATCGAGAGCGCCTTCACCTCGTCCAGCGTCACATCGGGGTGATAGCGCAGCCCGCCCTTGGCCGGGCCGCGATCCAAGCTGTGCTGCACGCGATAGCCGGTAAAGACTTTGACGCTGCCATCGTCCATCTTGGTCGGGATGGCCACTTCCAAGGTGCGCTTCGGCTGGCGCAGCCGGGCATGGATGCCGGGGTCCAGATTCAGCCGTTCGGCGACATTATCCAACTGCTGTTGGGCAATGTGGAACGAGTTGATCTCAGCGCCGTTACCATTGAAGACTACTGGTTTCGCTTCCTGTGAAACTGCCAACATGTTTCTTCCTCTTTCCTCAATAAATCGACGAGCACTCGATGATTTCGGCTGCAGACCCGCCCAACGCGATCAGGGCTGCCGGGCTACAGCGACAACGCAACACACGGACACAACATACGCACACAATGGGCGGACACAACGGGCGGACACAACGGGCGAATGCGACGCGCGCCCCCTGTGCGCCCTACAGAGAGCAAGGATCTCCCATCTCCGCCCAACCGCAGCGTGGACTTTGCGGCAGCGCTGAATTGGCAAAAACGGCTGTAAGAGCGGAAGACACAGAGGGAGAGGCAGCGGATCGGGCGAGGGGCAGGGGAAGCAAGCGGGCAAGCAGTTCGCGGCAACAACAGCCGATTCTCTGCGCTCCTTGCGCTCCATCGCCGCGGCGCGCGGCAAACCAATTTCGTTGAGGGGATCGATCTGCGAATGTGAGGGTCTCTCGTCTGTACCCCACCGGCATCTTCCTTGGCAGAGCAGCCACGCCAACACCAGCCCTAGCGCCCCTCTCGTGAAAATGTTCACGACTCCCGCGCCGATCTTCTCAGTGATTGGCCGCCCTATGAGCCGGCATACACGGATGGGTTTGCGGGAAGCGATGGGCTTTACTTCATCGAGCGGGATGAAGACAGCCAAACCTGTGCAGTTCGGCCTTGATTCCGCTCGGCCGGGTCCGGCTTTGGACCCAAGTGCGCTGCTCAGCGCAAGGAGGCACGCGGCGACACCGCCGCACTCTCATTTGTTCCGGATTTTTGCGTCCTGGATTCGGATGGAGGATTATACTACAATGTCTGCGGCGCTGTCCATGTTGATATATGCTGAGACGCGTTTTTGCGCCGCCCCGCCGTTCGCACCCATGTGCGAGTTGAAACTACACCCAATCAACCCGCCCAAATCAAAGCCAGACACAACTGCACAACCACACAAAGCGAGGACGCTTGTTATGATCGTCGAGTGGAACGCGCACATGTTCAGCCGCGACCTGGACGCTTACCCTTTTCACCCGCGCGCCGCCTACACGCCCGGCCCGGCCCATCTCGCCGCCGACCCCTTGGCCGATTACCTGGCGCGCATGGACGGCCTGGGCATTGACCGCGCCGTGCTGGTCCATCCTGAACCCTACGGCGACGACCACCGGCTGGTTCTGGACTGCCTGCGCCGCGAGCCGGAACGACTGCTCGGCACCGCGCTCTTCTATCCGGATGACCCGGCAGGGCCACAAAAGCTGGCCGACCTGGTGGCCCAGGAGCCGCGCATCATCGCCCTGCGTTTCCATGCCCACCGCGGCAAAGAACAGTATCTCCAGAGCTTTGACGACCCCGGCGTGGTCGCGCTCTGGCGCGCCGCCGCCGAACTAGGGCTGATCGTCGAACTGCACATCGGACCCAACTATGCCGCCCAGGCCGCGGCGCGCATCGCCGGCCACCCGGACACGCCGGTGCTGATCGACCACCTGGCCGAACCACATATGGGCAGCGCCGTCGAGTTCGCCGATGTGCTGGACCTGGCGCGCTTTCCCCAAGTCTACATGAAATTATCGGGGCTGAACCACTTTGCCAAGGACGGCCCACTCTACACCAGCGCGCAGCCCTTCACGCGCTGGGTCGCATCCGCCTTCGGGCCGGACCGGCTGGTCTGGGGCAGCGGTACACCGCAGATCGTCGACGCGCACCTGGCGCACTGGAGCGAGGCCGACCGCGCCCAAGTCAAAGGCGGCAACCTGGCGCGGCTGCTTAACCTACGGGGATGAGTCCAAGTGCGGCGGCCCGGCGTCGACGCGCGCCAACAGCGTGTCGAAATCGCCGCGGTAGCCGTGCAGCGTCTCGAACCACCAGGTGACGCCCACCTCGGCATACTGCCGCACTACGCCAGCTTCACCGGGCCGGCTGAAACCGGTCATAGCGACCGCAAAAGGAGCAGCGCCGCGGCGCTGCCGGCGGATCGTGGCGATGCTCTCGGCCATCTGCGCCGGGCTGCGCACAAACTCGTTGGCCTCGTTGACCCCGTTGATGATCCAGCCGTC
>QEUY01000746.1 GCA_003577365.1 Chloroflexota bacterium
TGTACCGGTGATGCGTCGAGTCCATCGATGTGACGATCACCACATCGGGCCGGGTTGTCTCCACCATCCGGTCAAACTCGTCGGGGTGGAAGGTCGGCAGCGGCTCCAGGCCATGCTCGTCGCGTAACTGCGCGTTATACCAGGCCATGCGTGTCGGGCTGAGATCACACAGCGCCACCAGTTCGTTCTCCGCCGCATAGGTATCGGCAATCGCATCCACATACATTTTGGCGCGCCCGCCCGTGCCCACCACGGCATAGCGGCGCTTCCGGCCAGTCTCAGTCATCTCTACAATCCTTCTGATGGGTGTTGCGGCAACGTCAGTTGCATACACAAAAGTAACATCACACCGCCCTCGTGACACTGCCCTCGTGCGAACCGCTGGCAGGACGCCACCCCGCCGGCACACCATCGCAATGGGAGATTTCCCCATTCGGCTGGGAATTGCACCCACGCCGCCGCGCCCGTGTGGGGCCTCCGCCCGGCCCCACCTGGGGAGATTCGCCACCCCGATGGGGGGTCACCCCATGAGCGCCCCTCCATCGCGCCCCGCAAAAATGGGAACAACTTGGGCTGTCCCCCCGATGTCTGGCCGCGGCCGCCATGCTATGGTCATAACAGATATACAGTCTCTCCACAATCGCCGGATCACGATGATCTACCGGTCTTTCTGATGAGGAGGATACCATGTCTCTCGACGAACTCGCACTTGTGGGCGGCATGCTGGTCGCCATCGGCGTTGTCCGCTTCGGCATCCCCATCGCCCTAACTTGGGTCTGCTGCCGGGTATTACGCCTCATCAACCCCACGGCGTAAGGGACACCCATCCCTGGCTGCCCATACCTCTGGAGGCTTTCTCATGGACGGTAATCGGTTCCGTTTCACCCTGTGGGTCGCCCGCATCGCAGCAGCCGGCTTGATCGCCGCCTGCCTTGCCGGTTGGACCCCATCCCCTCTCCTGGCGCAATCCCCCGCCCTCGACGACGCCGACACCTGCGTCTCATGCCATCAGGAAGAGAGCGCGGCCTGGGAGGTCTCTCCACACGGCAGTGTCGACCCTGAAAGCGCCGGCCAAGCGGGCGGCGCATCCTGTGTCGACTGCCACGGCGAATATGTCAAAGGACATCCCGCCGAAGGACCGATGTCGCTCAGCGTCGACTCGTCCTCCTGCCAAGAATGTCACGCCAGCGCCTTTGCCCAGTGGGACGACAGCCATCACGCCAGCGAAGGCGTGCAGTGCATCAGTTGCCACAAGCCCCACTCGCAGCAGCTTCGCCTCACCGACGAATCGCTGTGCCGGAGCTGTCACCACGCATCGCTGGATGACCCTTTCCATACCGCCCATTGGCAAGGCGACGTCACCTGCACCGCCTGCCATCTGGCCGACGCACCGACCGTGCAAATGGTCGCCAGCCAAGACCCTGCCATGGGAGTCACCGCCGCGCCCAGCCACGACTTTATCACTGTCTCCGGGCAGAACTGCCTCGACTGTCACCGCGAGGCCGTCACCATTACCCAGACAGTCTCGACCAAATCTGTCGCAGAACAGACAATTCCTGCCGGCAATGTGAGCATCCGGCGCGCCGAGCGCGGCTTCGCCACACTCTCCGCCGCCAACCTGGGCTTTGGGCTGGGCATCGGCGGCATCCTTGGCATCGTCTTTATGCTCGTCGCCGGCAGCCACGGCTGGGGGAGAAAATAACGATGACCGCGCCGAATACCTCTCGCCGCACCTTTCTCAAAGGCCTGGGCGCCGGAGCCTTGACTCTGGTCGCCGTTAGCGCCCAGATCACGCCCGTCCAGGCGAGCGCCGGGGATACCGACGAACCGTGGGGTGTGCTGATCGACCTCACCCGCTGCACCGGCTGCGAATCCTGCGTCTTGGCCTGCAAACAGGCCAATGACCGGCCCCAGCCCAAGGTCGCCGCAGATCGCCTCTCCAGCGAAGCCTACTGCGCCCTGGAGCTTCAGCCCGTGATCGCCGCCGATGGCGGCCTGGCCCAGCAAGCCATCAAGCGGCAGTGTATGCACTGCCTGCACCCGGCCTGCGTCTCGGCCTGCACTGTCGCCGCGCTGCGCAAACGGCCCGACGGCCCAGTCGTCTACGACGCCAGCAAATGCATCGGCTGCCGCTACTGCCAATACGCCTGTCCCTTCGGCGTGCCCACCTATGAGTGGAACAACGCCCTGGGGCTGATCCACAAATGTGACATGTGCGCCGACCGCATCGACGCCGGTGAACCGCCTGCCTGCGCCGCCGCATGTCCCAACGGCGCATTGCGCTTTGGCAAACGCAGCGCCCTGCTCGCCCAGGCCCACGCCCAAATTCAGACCAACCCCGGACGCTATGTCGACCACGTCTTTGGCGAATTCGAGGCAGGCGGCACCTCCATGCTCTATCTGTCCGCCGTACCCTTTGCCCAACTCGGCTTCCCTGTGCTGGGCGATACGCCCGTCCCCGAGCACGCCGAATCCATCATGCAGAGCACGCCGATCATTGCGCTGGGCATGGCCGCGCTGGCGACCTCTCTGCATCTGATCACACGGCGACACCATGAGCTGGTTGCAGCGAACGCCGCTGCCCGATCTGACGCCCA
>QEUY01000747.1 GCA_003577365.1 Chloroflexota bacterium
GCTTGGGTGCAGGTCATCGTTCCGATGTTGACCGGTCAGGCGGTGGACTGTTATCTGTCGCCGGTGGTGACAGGCAGCGGCGGCACGGCGCAGGCGGGCGGGGCCGTGGCGCAGCCGTCGGCAGCGCAGGCCAACTGTTGGTATGCATCACTGCCGCCAGACGCCACGCGCGCCGATCTGCTGCGCGGGCTGTTGGGGTTGGTGCTGGCGCTGACGGGGCTGCAAGTGGTGGGCGCGGTGGCGGGCGGCCTGATGTTCTATCTGATGACCTGGTCGGGGCAGCATGTCCTGCGCGAGCTGCAGGTGAAGCTGTTTGACCATATGCAGTCGCTGTCGCTGGGCTACTATACGCGCCATGAGAGCGGCGAGTTGATGAGCCGCATCACCAACGACGCCAGCACCCTGCAGCAGGCGATCGGCTTTGCGCTGATGCAAGTCTTGAGCGGCGCGCTGCTGATCGTGTGGATCGCGTATACCATGCTGCGCCAGAACTGGGCCTATGGGCTGTTGAGCTTGGCGGTGCTGCCGATCATGGCGGTGACGACGCTCTGGTTTAGCGGCCAGGCGCGGCGCGCCTTCCGACGCACGCGCAAGGAGATCGGCAACGTCAACGCCGAACTGGAAGAGGGCATTTCGGGCGTGCGCGAGGTGCAGGCGTTTAGCCGCGAGGCGGCCAATATCGAGAGCTTCCGCCAGAGCAACGCCGCCAACCGCGATGCCAATATCCGCGCCGTGGCCTATACCGCGGCGCTGGCCCCTACGCTGGAGGCGCTTGGCTATGTGGCGATGGCGATTGTGGCAGGCGCGGGCGGTCTGCTCCTGCTGCGCGGCCAGACATTGGGCGGCACGTTGGTCTCGCTGGGGTTGATCATCACCTATATCGGCTATGTGCAGCGTTTTAGCCAGCCGATCCAGCAGATCAGCGTGCTGTGGACGAACCTGCAGAGCGCCATTGCCGGGGCAGAGCGCATCTTTGACCTGATGGACGAGACGCCGGAGATTCAAGAGGCCGCAGACGCGCCGGCCATGCCGCAGATCCAGGGGCGTGTGGTCTATGAAGATGTCTGGGCCGAGTATGTGCCGGGCGAGCCGGTGCTGCGCGGTATTAACTTGGTCGCAGAACCGGGTGAAACGGTGGCGCTCGTCGGCCCCACGGGCGCGGGCAAGACGACCTTGGTCAATCTGCTGCCGCGCTTTTATGACGTGACGCGCGGCCGCGTGACCGTCGACGGCTATGATGTGCGCGCTGTGCAGACCGAGAGCCTGCGCACGCAGATCGGGCTGGTGCTGCAAGATACCTTCTTGTTCAGCGACACGGTGATGAACAACATTCGCTATGGCCGGCCCGAAGCGAGCGATGCCGAGGTGATCGAGGCGGCCAAGCTGGCCCAGGCGCACGATTTTATCGAACGGCTGCCCGACGGCTATGCCACGGTGCTGGGCGAGCGCGGCGGCGGGCTGAGCCAAGGCCAGCGCCAACTGCTGGCGATCGCACGCGCCGCGCTGGCCGACCCGCGCATCTTGATCTTGGACGAGGCGACGAGCAGCGTGGACACGCGCACCGAACGCTTGATCCAGGCGGCGCTGGACCGGCTGCTGGCGGGCCGCACCAGCTTTGTGATCGCGCACCGGCTGAGCACGATCCGCAACGCCGACCAGGTGTTGGTGTTGGTCGGCGGCGCGATCGCGGAGCGCGGCACGCATACGTCATTGCTGGCGCAGCAGGGCGCGTACTATGATCTCTATATGAGCCAGTTCCGCCGCCAAGAGGAAGTGGCGGCGCTGAGCGCGGACTAGCAGAGGATTCACCACAGCGGGCGCAAAGAACGCAAAGCTCAGAGAGAAGAAGCAGAATCATCCGACAGCCCCCTTGCAGGGGGCGTTGTTGTTTAGCCCGGAGGCTTTAGCTCCGGGCGGCTCCGGACGGGCTGCGCCGGCGCGTGGTCGGGAAGGATGTCTTCGGCGTTGCGGATGGCGGGGATGGCATAGCCCGCCAGCCCGATGCCCACGCCGATCGTACCTGTCAGCACGATCAGCAGCCCCATGCCTGCGCCCGGCCCTGTGCCCACCAGCCAGCCCAAGAGCGGCGCCAGCGCGCCCCCGCTGCGCATGGCCGGCTCAAAGAAACGATCGGCCAGCGGCCCGGCGACCAGTGTCCCCACCGGCGCGCTGATCTGCGCGATCATGCGCCGCGTGGCGAAGACGCGGCCCTGCACCGTCGGTGCGACCTTGGCCTGCCAGATCGCCTGGTTTGAGCCGTTGAGGATGGGCAAGACCAGCAGCGACGCAAACGCTGCCGCCGACCACACCCACAAGGTCTGACCCGTCCCCAGCCAGGCTTGGGCTAGGCTGCTGGCGATAAAGCCAAGCAGGACGCCATGCACACGGCGGCTTGGCCCGCCCCAGGTGCTCATCAGCAGCCCGCCCACGACCCCGCCCATGCCCATAAAAGACTGTACGCTCGCCAGCGCCAGCTCGCTGTTGCCGCTGCGCGCCAGGATCATGGGCGCGATGAGGATCATGCCGATGCTGCCGAGCAGGTTGGCGGCCAGAAAGAGCAGTTGCAGCCCCAACAGGCTGGG
>QEUY01000748.1 GCA_003577365.1 Chloroflexota bacterium
ATGGGCAGGATATTCGCACTATTTGCATGCGCTCCTTGCGCAAGAACATCGGCATCGTCCAGCAGGATGTCTACCTCTTCGCCGGGACGGTCGCCGACAATATCCGCTATGGGAAACTCGATGCGACTCAGGCAGAGATCGTAGCGGCGGCTAAAAAGGCAAAGGCCCATGAATTTATCATGGCGTTGCCGGATGGCTACGAGACCGATATTGGGCAGCGTGGTGTAAAGCTATCCGGGGGGCAAAAGCAACGGCTGAGTATCGCCCGTGCATTCCTAAAAGACCCGCCCATTCTCATCTTTGATGAAGCGACCAGCGCGCTGGACAACGAAAGTGAACGGGCCATTCAGGCGTCTTTGGAGCAGCTAACCAACAACCGCACCACACTCGTCATCGCTCACCGGCTGTCCACCATCAGAAACGCCCAACGCATTGTGGTCTTAACTGGCAACGGGATTAGTGAACAGGGGACGCATGATGAGTTAATGGAGTTGGGCGGCGTCTATGCCAATCTGTACAACATGCAGTTAAAAATATGATCTGCGGGTCTCATTCCGGGAAAGGGCGACGACCCTTCTTCGCTGAGATGACTCGCCCGCCCTTTCCCGGAATGCGAGTTTTAGTGAAGAAGTTCCTTTTGTTCGACTGGCTCGATCAATTCACGCAGCCAGGCCAGGTGTTCACGATAGTGCTCGACCGTGTTGCCGATAATCCACCCGATGATAGGCCGCTCGCTGTCGGTGAACGGGGCGCCCACTGGGCCCGGCTGATAGTAGGCGTAGGGCCGCAGCAGATCGGCGTCTGAAAGCGGTGCAAGGGCGAGCAACACCTGCTGGTGCGCATCGGCCAGGTCAAGCAGGACCCCAGTCAGGGGTCGATCCTTGGTCTGGGCATGGAGCAGATCGTTGGCCTGGTCAACATCGTGGGTACGATAGATCTGATCGGCCAGCCCCATGGCGGCCCAGCGCGGCTGGCGCCGGAGCAGCGCCGCGATCCCGCGCGCCCAGGGTGCAAGGTGCGCCAGATGGTCTTTAGGGCTCCATCCCTGGGCATCGGTCTGCGCCCACGCTTCGTCGCTCAGGTGGGCGATGTAATTGTTGAGTTCCGCCCACGCCTCCCCGATTTCGGCCAGGAGTGCAGTCTTGGTGTAAGGGATGTCAGACTCATCCTGCGCGCGGAATTCCTGCCGGCGCAGCGTCCGGCCCGCATGTACGGCCGAGTAGAGTTCGGCAAACTCGGCGCCGCCGTCGTCGGCCACTACATCGAGCGTGGAGCCGGGTTCGCAGACTGATTGCGCATCGTCGGGGTAGACGCGGTGCAACTCCTGTTTGCCGCAACTGTAGTAGGTGACTTCGCCGTTGGCGCGGCGATAGCGGTAGAGATGGCGCGGCGGGTCCACCCAGGTGTAGTCCACCCGGTATTTTTCCACCGCCTCCAGGTCGATCTCGACACCGAGGCCGGGTTGCTCTGGCACGCGCAAAAAGCCGCCGCGCAACTCAATGGCCGGCTGGACCAACTGGGCCTCGTAGATATTCATACAGGTGATGGCGGGCCACTTGGCCTGTGGCAACACTGCGCCGAGATGGGCGGCCCACGTCGTGGTGACGCCCGTCCCCACCAGTTGCAGCCAGAAGGGTTTGCTGGCCTCCTCGCAGATGTGGGCCTGGCGCAAGAGCGCAGCAGCGCCCGCACAGAGGACAAACCCATCTGCCACATCCTCCTGCAGAGTGGTCATGATGGGCGGGCTGCCGTAGTGCATAGCCAGCGGCCGGTCGATGCGCCGGCGGATCTGGGCATTGCCCGCCACATCCCCCTGCGGGATGGGGCTTTCAAACATAGCGACCTGTTTATATTGCTCCAACGTGCTCAGAAACTTGACGGCGTTGGCGGCATTATCCAGCGTGGCGTTGAAGTCGAGATCGAGCAGAAACTGCTCCGGCACAACGGCAAAGATCGCCTGGAGCGCGGCGTGGAGGTCATACCAGGTGCGCGCTTTGAGCTTGGCCGACATATAGCCCTGGCGCACCGCCTCGGCGCACTGCTCGGCCCAGTCGGCTGGCGGCATGTCCATGGCCCACCAGGAGATGGGACACCACTCGCGCATTTTTTTGTGACCCAAGAGTCGATAGACGGGCACATTCAACGCTTTGCCCACGGCATCAAAGAGCGCCATCTGCACGCCAGCGCCCAGTTCGTCTTGCCAGAGCAATTCGGCGGCGTTGCGACCAACGACCCGTTCGGCGATGTCGGCAGGGACTTTTGACCAGGTGTAATTCGGAATGGTCTCCCCCCAACCCACCAGGCCATTCTCCAATGTGATCTTGCAAAGCTGCGAGATGCGCCAGTGGGGCAGCCAATACTGCATGTGCTGGTTCGTGTGCGGGGTGAAGGGGACATCCAGATGGATAAGCTCGATCTGTGTGATTTTCATTGGATGGTGTACTCCGGCATCAAAACGGTTGCGTTGAAAACGAGTAGCTTGCCGGCAAAAATCTTGCGTTTCTAGCTTTTGCTGTGCCAAACGAATCCGACCTGTGCAGAGTGCGCACTGCGCAGGTCTTACTATTCTGTCGGT
>QEUY01000749.1 GCA_003577365.1 Chloroflexota bacterium
CATACGCCCCTTGAGCTTGAGCAGGTCGATGTTGCGTTCATAATAGTCGCCGCCCACCATGTCCAAGATCACATCCACGCCCGCGCCGCCGCTTGCGGCCCGCACAGCCGCGGCGAAATCCTCCTCGCGGTAGTTGATCGCCGCATCCGCGCCCAGTTCGCGGCAGCGCGCCACCTTTTCGGGCGTGCCCACCGTGACCAAGACCGTATGGCCGGCGTTGTGCAGCAGTTGGATGGCTGCCGTGCCCACGCCGCTGGCCCCGCCATGCACCAGCACGCTCTCGCCCGGCTGGAGCGCCGCCTCCATAAACAGATTGACGAAGGCCGTGAGATAGACTTCGGGCAGCGCGGCGGCTTCCTCAAAGCTCCAGCCCAGCGGAATGGGCATGAGCATCTCCTGATGGACGGCGACCGCCTCGGCATAGCCGCCGCCGCCGAGCAAGGCGCAGACCGGGTCGCCCGGCCGCCACTGTTGCACATTGGCCCCTACCTCGGCCACCGTCCCGGCCATCTCCAGCCCCAGGATATCGGGCGCGCCGGGCGGCGGCGGGTAGTGGCCTGCGCGCTGCGCCAGGTCGGCGCGGTTGAGCGCGGTGGCGTGGATCATCACGCGCACCTCGTCGGGGCCGATGACGGGGTCGGCGCTCTCCTGCCAGACCAGGGGCCGGTCCGGCTGCTCCTGTTGAATCTGGATGGCATACATGGCGGCTTCCCTTTACCTTCTGTCTCCTTTACCTTCTGTCCTTCTTCCTCTGGCCTTTGCGCCCTCTGTGACCTTGTGGTGAAATCCTCTGATCTCCGCCCTACTCCCTCTCACGAAGTGGGCGCACAGCGCCACTGCCCACTGCCTTTTGGCACAGCCGCCAGAGGCGGCACTGCCCACGGCCTACTGCCCATTGCCTCGCTGCCCGCCAGTATACCCCGTGCGGGCGCAGCGGCGAAGCCGGCGCAAAGGCTGGCGCGGGGGCGCGGGCATGGGGTATACTGCCCAAAGGACGGACCGCCTCGACGAGAGCGTCCGGGGGCGGCATAGGTTGGAATGAGCGAGACGAGAGCGAGAAGCGAGCAGCATGGCGGCAGAGACGATTTTCAGCAAGATCATCCGGCGCGAAGCGCCCGCCGATATCGTCTATCAGGACGATCTGGTAACGGCCTTTCGCGATATTCACCCGCAAGCGCCGGTGCATATTTTGATTGTGCCCAACAAGGCGATCCCCACGGTCAACGATGTGCAGCCGGCGGATGAGGCGGCGTTGGGGCGGCTCTTTAGCGTGGCGGGCAAGTTGGCGCACGAGATGGGCATCGCCGAGGACGGCTACCGGCTGCTGGTCAACTGCAACCGGCATGGCGGGCAGGTAGTCTATCACCTGCATATGCATCTGCTGGGCGGGCGTCCGCTCGGCCCCATGCTGCTGCGCCCGTAAATAAAAGAGGGGACATTCCAAGGTGGAAACTTCTCATGCGTGCAGTCGGCAGCAGTCTCCCTCGGATTGATGCAGCGGATAAGGTGACCGGACGCGCCCTCTATCCCGGCGACATCGACCGGCCCGGCCAACTGTGGCTGAAGATCGTCTTTGCGGGCTTTGCGCATGGGCGCATCACCGCCGTGCACACGGCGCAGGCGCAGGCCGCGCCCGGCGTGGCAGCGGTGCTGACCGCCGCCGATGTGCCGGTCAACGAATATGGGCTGATCATGCCCGACCAGCCGGTGCTGTGCGGGGTGGGCAGCACGCCCGACGCGGCGCATGTGCGTTGGGAAGCCGACCATGTGGCATTGGTGATCGCCGAAACGCAGGCCCAGGCCGAAGCCGCCGCCAAGTGGGTGCGGGTGGACTATGAGCCGCTGCCGGTAGTGACCGGCCCCTTTGCCGCCCTGCAGCCGGGCGCGCCGCTGCTGCACCCACAGCCGTTTGCGTTTCCCTATGGCGAGCGCGATTGGAACTCGAACGTGCTGCACAGCTATCGCATCGCGCGCGGCGATGTCGAGGCCGGCTTGGCGCAGGCCGATGTGGTGGTAGAGGCAACCTATCGTACCCACGCCCAGGAACATGCCTATTTACAGCCGGAGGCCGGGGTGGCGCATGTGCGGCCCGACGGGCGCATCGAGGTGGCCTGCGCCGGGCAGTGGATGCACGAAGAGCGCCGCCAGATCGCCCATGCGCTCGGTCTGCCCGAAGAGCAGATCGTAGTGCGCTTCCCGGCCATCGGCGGCGCGTTCGGCGGGCGCGAGGATATCTCGGTCCAGATCGCGCTGGCGCTGGCGGCCTGGAAGACGGGCCGGCCCGTCAAAGTCGTGTGGAGCCGCGAGGAGAGCATCGTCGGCCATCACAAACGCCACCCCTACACCCTGCGCGCCAAGTGGGGCGCCACGCGCGAGGGGCGCATTGTGGCCGCGCAGATGGATGTGACCGCCGACGCCGGGGCCTATGCCTATACCAGCACCAAGGTTTTGGGCAACGCTGTTATGGCCTGTCTCGGCCCTTATGCGATCCCCAATGTGCTGGTGGAGGCGCGCGCGGTCTATACCAACAACTGCCCCAGCGGCGCGTTTCGCGGCTTTGGCGGGCCGCAGGG
>QEUY01000750.1 GCA_003577365.1 Chloroflexota bacterium
ATGTCATGCAATCTGCCGAGATGGCGCTGCAGATCGCCAGCCGCGGCTATGTGCTGCAGACGGGCGAGATTGTCTTGACCAACACGGCAGAGGCGCTGCGCAACGACCCTCTTGTACAGCGGGCCTATCTCGGCCTCGAATAAGCAGCCCTGGTCACGCGCAGATCGCCTATGGGTATATCCGGCGCGCCAAGCGGGTCTCCCGATCCATCCTGACCCGTTGTTGCAGCGAGGTTCACTCTCATTCAGCCACCCAAGGAGGGCACAGAGTTATGCGACGCAGACTATTGTTGGTGAGCGTGTTGGTGAGCGTGCTGGTCATTCTCACGCTGGTCCTGGCTGCCTGTGGCGGTCGCCCCAAGCCGACGGCTCCCGCCGAACAGCCCGCCGCCGAGGCGCCTGCCGCGACCGAAGCGCCTGCCGCAACAGAAGCGCCCGCAGCCGGTGAGGCCGTGACCGAAACCGAGCAGGCTGCCGGCGCAGAGGAGGTCACGACCACAGAAGAAGTGACGGGCACTGAGGAAGTAACCGGCACGGAAGAAGTGACCGCCACCGAAGAGTCGACCGGCACTGCCGCAGCCGGGGAGAGCGCAGCCGGCGCCGGCGGGACGATCAAGATCGCCACGCAAAGCCCGCTCAGCGGCCCGCAGTCGGCGGTGGGGGTCTCGATCAAGAACGGCGCACAGCTCGCCATGGAGCAGCGCGCCGCCGAATTCCAGGAGCTGGGCGTCACCCTCGAACTGGTGCCGTTTGACGACCAGGCCACCCCGGACATCGGCGTCGCCAATGCCAAGCAGATCGCCGGCGACCCCGGCATCCTCTGCATGGTCGGTCACTATAACAGCGGCGTGATGATCCCCAGCATGGAGGAATATCACGCCGCCGGTCTGGCTGCCGTCTCGCCCGCCAACACCAACCCGGTCGTCACCGAGCGCGGCTACCCGGAGGTCAACCGCGTGGTCGGTCGCGATGATATCCAAGGCGTGGTCGGCGAGCAGTTCGCCTTTAACGACCTGGGGATCAAGAGCGTCTACATCATCCATGACAAGACTGCCTACGGCCAGGGGGTGGCCGAGTTCTTCCGCCAGGCCGCCGAAAAAGACGGCATGCAGGTCTTGGGGTTCGAGGGCACCGAGGAACAGGCCAACTTCGACAGCATCATCACCCCCATCGTCGCCGCCAACCCTGAACTCGTCTATTTCGGCGGTATCTTCAGCCAAGCGGGCATTCTGTTCAAACAGGCCCGCGAAAAAGGGGTGACCGCCGTCTTTATGGGGCCGGACGGGCTGGACAGCTCCGAGCTGGCCGGCTTGGGCGGCGACGCCGTGGTGGACATGTACTACACCACCGTGGCGGCCCCCCCGTCGGTCTACCCGGAGGCGGCACAGTTCATCCAAGACTATGAGGCGCGCTTCGGCGAACAGGCCCAGCCCTTCTCGCCCCAGGCCTATGACTCGATGAACATCTGCCTAGATGGGATCAAGCGCGCCCTGGCAGCCAACGGCGGCGACATCCCGACCCGTGCCCAGGTGGCCGAACAAGTGCGCGCTACCACCGACTTCCACGGGATCACCGGCGACGTGGCCTTCAACAGCATCGGCGACAAGGCCGTGGCGACCTACTTCGTGCTCCAGGTGAAGTCGGCAGACCCGGCAGAGTGGAACAACAACGAGCTGGTCAAGTCGTTGGATATCGAGGCCCCGACCGAGTAGCCATATCGGCGGATCGATCGGTACAGTGCAGGTTGCTCGTAAAGCGAGGGCAGCCTGCACTGTTCGATTTAGAGCCACGCGCGGGCCACAGCCACGCCCACACAGGCCACCCGTTCTCACAGGAACCGTTTATGCATCTACCCAGGACCAACGCGCTGGAAGCCGTCCTCCGCCCACTGGGTCAGTTGCTGCTCTTTACGCTGGGCAGCAGCCTTACTATCTCTGCCATCGTCATCCTCGCCGCCTTTCTCTTGCGCGGCACGCGCGACGACATGGACCTGGTGCAGATCACCCTGGTGCTGCTGCCTCAGGTCCTGATTGACGGCATCACCCTGGGCTTCGTCTATGCCACCATCGCGCTCGGCTACACCATGGTCTACGGTGTCTTGGAATTCATCAACTTTGCCCACGGCGAGATCTTTATGTTCGGCGCGTTTGCCGGTGTGGAGTTGATGATCTTCATGCAGGGGCGTGGCCTCCTCGACGACCCGTCGCACATGGCCGCCTATCTCTATATCCTGCTGGCCGTGCTGGCGGGCATGGGGATCTCCGGGGCGCTGGCCGTCACCGTGGAACGCATCGCCTACCGGCCGCTGCGCGGCGCGCCGCGCCTGGTACCGCTGATCTCGGCTATCGGCGTCAGCTTTTTCCTGCAAGACATCATGCGCTTCTATCAAAGCGCGGCCAACGGCGATTTCTATCGCTCCTTCCCGACCTTCGGCCCCTTTTCAGAGCGGCTGGTCCTCTTCACCGTCGACCTCAATGGCCGCCCGCTGGACATCGCCATCCAGGTGAAGTCTGTCATCATGGTGGTCGTCGCCATTCTCATGCTGGTGGGGTTGAACTATTTGGTCAACGC
>QEUY01000751.1 GCA_003577365.1 Chloroflexota bacterium
GGGCGAACTCGCCGCGGCGCGGCGCATCGAAGCCGCGGTCGACGCCACGCTGGGCGCAGGCGTCTGGACGCCGGACTTGGGCGGGAGCGCCACGACCGAAGAGGTAACGCGCGCGGTGATCAATGCGCTCGATAGATAAGCGAGGTGCATTCCTGTCATTCCGAGGCTCCTGTCGAGGAATCTCTCCGGGCCATACATCGGAGCAGAGAGATTCCTCGCTTCACTCGGAATGACAGAAGCTACCGTTTTGTAGTGTAGCTACTTGAGCCAAATAGCAGCTCCATTTGGACCCAATGACAAGGAGAAAAATCATGTCGTTCAAGACCGTGTCGGGTGTCGCCGAATGCCCGGAGTGCTTTGCCGAGATCGAGCTGAACAATGTGCTGCAGAACGAGATCACACAGTGTCCCGAATGTGGCGCAGACCTCGAAGTGGTCAGCCTTGAGCCGCTGACCTTGGCGCTGGCCCCCGAAGAAGAAGAGGACTGGGGTGAATAAGATGCGCGTGGGGATTCTCTACAGCCGCGTGCGCGTCGAGGAGAAGCTGCTTTTCGAGGCGTTTGAGAAGCGCGGCGTCAGCATCGACCTGTTGGACGACCGCGACCTGGTCTTTGACATCACCGCCGGGCGGGAGCAGGCCAGCCAGTTTGACCCGTATGATCTGGTGGTGGAGCGCTGTATCAACCACAGCCGTGCGCTCTACAGTCTGCGCATCCTCAACGACCGCGGCATCCAGACGGTCAACACGGCGCATGTGGCGGATGTATGCGGCAACAAGCTACAGACGACCAGCGCGCTAGCGGCGCACGGCGTGCCGTCGCCGCGCACGCTGATCGCCTATTCGTCCGAGAGCGCGCTGCGCGCCATCGAGGAGTTGGGCTATCCGGTAGTGCTCAAGCCGGCGGTGGGGTCGTGGGGGCGGCTGTTGAGCAAGATCAACGACCGCGAGGCGGCGGAGGCCATCTTGGAGCACAAGGAGGTGCTGGGGACCTATCATCACAGCATCTTCTATATCCAGGAGTATATTCAGAAGCCGATGCGCGACATCCGCGCCTTTGTGGTGGGCGACGAGACGATCTGCGCCATCTACCGCAATTCGCCGCACTGGATCACCAACACGGCGCGCGGCGGGCAGTCGAGCAACTGCCCGGTGACGCCGGAGTTAAACGACCTCTGCGTGGCCGCGGCCAAAGCTGTTGGCGGCGGTGTGGTGGCGATCGACGTGCTGGAGGACCCGGAGCGTGGGTTGTTGGTCAACGAGGTCAACTATACGATGGAGTTCCGCAACAGCATCGCGCCCACGGGCGTGGATATCCCAGGCCGCATGGTGGACTTTAGCCTAAAGGTGGCGCGTGAGGGCTGGGCCGCGGCCAACGGCTGGCGTAACGGGGAGACGGTCTTTCAGCCGGTCTCGCTGACGGGCGAGGACTAATAGCCCGGTGTCTTTAGCGCCGGGCAGACGGGCGGACGCAGATTCAACTCACTGAAAGCATAAGCGAATTCATGGCAGAGAGTACACAGACGACGATCCGCGCCTCGATTGTGGGCGCGTCCGGCTATGTGGGCGGCGAACTGCTGCGCCTGCTGCTGGATCACCCGCATGTCGAGGTGGCGCAAGTCACCAGCGAACGCAACGCCGGTGACTATGTGCATTTCACGCATCCGAATTTGCGCGGGCGCACCAAGCTCCAGTATGTGAGCGTGCGCGAGGTGGAGGCGTGTGATGTGCTGTTCCTGGGGCTGCCTCATGGCGGCGCGATGGCGCGCATCGACGAGTTTGCGGCGCTGGCCCCGCGCATCGTGGACTTGAGCGCCGATTTCCGGCTGCGCGACCCTGGCGGCTATGACCGCTGGTATGGCAAGCCCCATGCCAACCCGGCCTGGCTGGCGAAGTTCGTCTATGGCCTGCCCGAACTGCACCGTGCCGAGCTGGCCGGGGCGGCGTATGTCAGCGGCGTGGGCTGCAATGCCACGGCGACGAATCTGGCGATCTGGCCGCTGCTGGCTGAAGGGCTGATCGACCCCAGCCGCGGCGTGGTGTGCGAGGTCAAGGTGGGGAGCAGTGAGGGCGGTAACAAGGCGGGCGATGCGACGCATCACCCGGAACGGTCGGGGGTGATGCGCAGCTTTGCGCCCACGGGCCACCGCCACACGGCGGAAATCTTGCAGGCGGCGGCCAAGGCGGGTGTGCAGACCGAGGTGCATCTGAGCGCCACGGCGGTGGACAATGTGCGCGGGGTGTTGGCGACGGCGCATCTTTTTGTCAAACCGGGGGTGACGGAAAAAGACCTATGGCGCGCCTACCGCCAGGTCTACCGCGGCGAGCCGTTTGTGCGGATCGTCAAGGAGAAGACCGGCATCTATCGCTATCCGGAGCCGAAGATCCTGGCGGGCAGCAACTATGCCGATGTCGGGTTTGAACTGGACGAGGCCAGCGGCCGCGTGGTGGCGATCTGCGCCATCGACAACTTGATGAAGGGCGCGGCAGGGACGGCGGTGCAGTGTCTCAACCTGATGATGGGCTGGGACGAGACGGCGGGGTTGGGCTTTGCGGGGCTGCATCCGATGCTGGGACGAGACGGCGGGGTTGGGCTTTGCGGGGCTGCATCCGATTTAGGAGACTAGATTCACCGCAAAGTTGCAAAGGACGCAAAGATCAGAAAAAGAGCATGTAGCGGCGGTATGATACCGCCGCTACGATTGAGTGAACGGCATATAAAAAGGGAAATGCGCATGATCGTGATCAAGGTGGGTGGCGGCAAGGAGTTGAATATAGACGCCATCGTGGAGGATATCGCCGGCCTGCGTGCCGCGGGGAGGTCGCTGCTGCTGGTGCA
>QEUY01000752.1 GCA_003577365.1 Chloroflexota bacterium
CCGGGCATAGTCGCCGGCGACGCCTGTGCCAAGCGAGTTGAAGACATTCCAGACGACATGCAGCCGCTGGTCTTGGCCCCAGATCGCGTCCAGCCCGGCGGCCACCTGGTCTTCGCCGGCAGTGAGAAAGAGGGCTTCCGGCCCCGACCAGGTTTCGCCGCCATCGCCCGACGTGACCCAATAGACACCCTTGCCGTTGGGGTCGCCGCCGTAGAGGACAAACAAACGGCTGCCCTGCGCGTCGCCGGCGATCGTGGCGTTAAAGGGGGGCAGCGCCTGCTGTCCGATCAGGATCGGCGTGGACCAGGCCGGGGCGCGGCCTGCCGCTGCCAGCGGCGCCCAGGCGTAGAAGATATTGGTTTCAATCTGCATCACCAGGTGCACGTGGGCGCGCGCGTCGACCAATAGGTCCAGCAGCTCGACATCCTTATCGCCCGCGACGATGATGTCGTTGAGCGCGCTCCAGCCTTGGGCCAGTGTCCACTGGCGATACCAAACGGCCTCCGGCCCGCCGTCGTCGCCGGTCTGCGAGTTGAAGGCATGGATGGTGTGATTTTGGTCGGCGAACAGAAAGGGTGGTTTCTCGGTGAACTGTTTGTATGAAGGCACTTTGGCGGGTGGACTCCAGCGCTCCGGGGCCTGCGCCTGGGCCAGTCTGACGCCGGTCAACAGCCCGATCAGGGTTAGGCTAATGCTGAGCAGCCGTATGGCGCGCGACAGGTTTGGTCTGCGCGTTTGCGCTACGCTCGGCCCGTGGCAAAATGCCACCGCTCGCTCGGTTCGCGCCGATTGGCGGCGCGCTCTAAAGGAATAGGACTGCATGAATTCACGGCTATCTTGGCATGCCTGTGTTGGGCTTGCCGTTTTTGCTTTTCTGACTATTTTCGTCACGCTGCGCCCCGTCTCTGCCGCTTCGCCGGCCCGGCCCCCCGCCAGCGCCGCCAGCCAGATCGCCCCAGAGGGCGCAAGCTGGTTTATGGCGGGCGCCAATCCACAGCGCACTTCGTGGGTAGCGGACGAAGTGAACCCTAGCGCGGCAGGAAAATTCGGCGTCGAATGGTACCGGCCCATCGAGGCCTATATCGGCCAGCATGTGCAACTGGTCGCCGCTCGCGACCAGATCTATGTCGCATCGGCGCGCGGCCTCTATGCCCTGGCCGCCGATACAGGCGACGAGGTCTGGCGCTTCGACACCGAACTGCCGCTGGGCCATTCGCCCACAGTGGTGGGCGATACACTCTATGTCGGCGGGCTGGACCGGCGGGTCTATGCCCTCAACGCCGACACGGGCGCGCTGCGCTGGGTCTTCGCCGACGCCAAAGGCGGCTTCAGCACCAACCCGCTGGTCGTGGAGGGCAAGGTGCTGCTGGGCAGCCGCGACGGCGTCTTCTATGCGCTCGACCAGGCCAGCGGCGCTTTGGTCTGGCGCTATCCACAGGCGGGGAACCCTCCGTTGGGTCCGATCTTCTATTCGGCTGCCTACTCGGCAGGCAAGGTCTACTTCGCGGCGAATGACAACTATGCATACGCCCTGGATATCGGTACGGGCGCTCTGGTGTGGAAATCCGAGAAGCTGCCCGGCGATGGCTATCAGGCGTGGTGGCCGGTGGTCTACGACGGCTATGTCATCCTGTCTGCGGCCCTACCCTATGCCGATACTGCCGACCCTGGTCTGCGTAGCATTGCCGATGTGGTTAACCCGACAGACCCCTATTACGAGCGGATGGAAGGCTTTCAATATGGGCTAGACTACGTCCATTTCTTGCAGCGCGGCGATATTTTCGACAAGAATGAGCCGGCAGGTACATTGATCGGGCCGTCCTTTGAGGCTGGCAGCGCATCGGACACAGCGGGGGTCGCCTGGAGTTGGCAAGATGGCGCTACCGTCATCGACGCATCGCGCGTCACCGAATATCTTGAAGATGACGGCCAGACCTTGGTCAACCGGTCGACCAATAAACCATGGCGACGTACAGTGGTGGTGCTCGACGCAGCAACCGGCGCAGAGTTTTCATTTGATTCCGATACGGATGGCAAGCCGGAATATGCGCCATTTCTGTATGCCGGGACAAAATCCGGCAATCGATACCCGCCGTTGGTGATTCCGACAACCGGCGCTGATGCAACTGCCCGGCCCGTGATCTATGCCCAGAACATGTACAGCAATGTGCCGGGCAATGGGATTTCACGCGCGATCTTGACGGCTTGGCAGTTCGGCACGCAGTATGTGCAGCCGGTCGGCCAGTGGTTTGCGATCGATGAGCCTTTTGCCGTCTCTGCCGGCGGCTCTATTCTATACGAGAGCCTTTGCTGTGATCGGGTCGGCCTTTGGCATGACCTTACGACCGGCACTACCGGCGAACCTCTTTGGGGCTACAATCTCGAATCCGTCAAGGCGTCGCCGCGTGAACCTTGGCAAGTCTCCCTTGCGCCCGGCTACGATCAGATGTGGCGTGATGCGAGCGTCTATGATTACTACCCGCGCAATTATGGCGAGTATGGGTCGATTAACGGCATCTACCACAACCACGGGCTGCAGAACCCGATCATCCCCTACAAGGGCC
>QEUY01000006.1 GCA_003577365.1 Chloroflexota bacterium
CGCCACCCCGCGCGCCAGGCCGGGAGGCAGCTCTGCCGTGGCGGGGATGGCCGGTGTCGTGGTCACGACTTCGCGGCTGACAAAGCGGTCATCCGGCGCGGGCAGGGCAGGGATCAGGCCCGCCCTGTCGTCTGGAGCCGCAGCTTCTGCTGCACCGGCGATGGGTACGGTGGGGAGTGGCGAGGGCACGCCGAGCGCATCCGGCAGCGCCACGGTACACGCCACGGCGGCGACTGTGGGGTAGCGAAAACAGGTGATGCCCTGGGTGCGCCAGCGCCGGCCATCCCAATAGGCCAGCGCCAGGTCGCTCTCTGTTTCTGCGCTGCTATGGGCCAGCGTCACCACCATTGGCCCGCCGAGCGGCTCGGCGCGCGCCGGAAAGGCAGCCAGCCGAAAGGCGCGGTCGGCAAAGCGCATGGTGTCGGGCAGCGCGTGGGTAGGCTGTGCCAACTGCAACAGCGCCACCGTGAGCGGGGTGTCGGTGCTGGCCGTGCCCAGCGTGACCTCGATCCGGCTGTCGCTGGTGCCGCTGCTCAACGTGCTGCCGATGTAGCGGTTGATCTGTACATAGTCGTCGACCAAGAGCGTTTCGACCGAGATGACGCCGCGGGCGCGGATCTCTCCGCTGGCCGCGGCATAGTCGTCGTTGACCAGCGTGATCCCGGCGCCGACCGTGTAAGTCACCTGGACGCTGCTGCCCGCGCCGGGCAGGCTGGGCACAGACCAGCGCACTTGGTCGCCGGCCAATGGGTCGCTGGTCAACTGCCCACCGGCCAGATAGGCCGCGCCCGCGGGCAGCGTGTCGGTGATCAGCAGGCTGGCGGTGGGTGTCGCGCCTTGGTTGGTCACGGTCAGGGTATAGGTGATCGGCTCGCCCGCCACCGCCACCGGCGGCGCGGTTTTGCTGATCGCCAAGTCCGGCGCTGGAGTGGTGTAGACCTGCACTGTCTGGCTGTCGGTGGCCGACCCGCCGCAGTTCTCGGCGCGCACCGAGACTGTATACCGGCCCACCGCCGCCCAACGATAGGTGGCCGTGTCTGTGCCTTGGCCCGTTTCGGGCGGGGGTGACCAGGTGTAGGCGATGGGCGGCGTCGCGTCCCAGGGTGCTGCCTGCGCTGTAAAGACTAGGACGAGGCCCCTCTGGCTGGCGCTGGGGCCGCTGAGCACGACAACGGCCAGGGGGGTGGGACAACCCGCCTCTGTGCCAGCGGCAGCGGCCAAGGCGCGGCTGCCCCCGATGAGCAGGAGCGCGGCCAGCGCAACTCCGGCTGCGATCTGCCTGATCCGGATCATGAACACCTTTCCTGTCGGTCTCTCCCCGTCCAATTCTCCCTGCCCAACGATCTGCTCAATGACACAATTGAGGCAGGCCCGCTGCGGCCCAGGCCTCGATGCCGCCGGTCAGCGTTTCCACTGGGTCAAAGCCCTGCGCTTGGAGGATGCTGGCGGCGATCGCGGCGCGCGTGCCCACCTGACAGTGGACGACGATGGGCCGGTCTTGGGGCAGCGTGGCGGCCTGGGCGGGCAGATCGCCGAGCATGCAGTGGTGTGCGCCCGGCAGATGGCCCGCCTCCCATTCGCCGGCGGCGCGCACATCCACGACCATTACCTCGCCCGCCTGCATGCGCTGCGCCAAGGTTTCGGGGGCGACCGCGCCAATCGGCTGCAAGGGCCGGCCCGCCGCGGCCCACTGGCGCAGCAGCGCAGGGCTGCCCACGCCGCCGGTCTGATCCAGCCCGATCGAGCGTAGGGCGCGGCGTATATCGTCTCTTTCTCGCGCGCGTTCGGTTGGGTCTGCATCTGTGACGGCGATCAGAAAATGAGGCCGGTCGTAGGGCAGCAGCCAGCCCGCCCAGGTGACAAAGGAACTCCCAAAGGGGATATTGATCGTGCCGGGGATATGGCCGGCGGCAAATGCCTCGGCTGGGCGCAGGTCAACCACAGGCCACTTGGCGGCCAACGCCGCCTCAAGCCCGTCCAGCGTCAGGCGCGGCCAGACAGGCAGATCGGCCAGCAGGGCCGGCCCCTCTTTGTTGACCCGTTTCATCTGGGCGAAATAGGTAGGCGGTTCGGGCTGGCTGTCCAGCAGCGCGGCCACAAAGGTGTTTTCGTCTGCGATCGCCAAGGCCCAGTTGAAGAGCTTTTCATAACCGACGGTGCTGGAGGGGATCGCGCCCAACGCCTTACCGCAGGCGCTGCCCGCGCCGTGGCCGGGCCAGACCTGCAGATAGTCGGGTAGGGCGCGGAATTTGTCAAGCGAGCGGAACATCTGGCGCGCGCCGGTGACGGCGCTGTCTTTGACGCCCGCCGCCCGCTCCAGCAGATCAGGCCGGCCCACATCGCCCACAAAGACAAAATCACCCGTGAAGACCCCCATGGGTCGGGCTGCGCCCTGCGCATCGCGCGCCGCCGTGTCGGTCAAAAGCAGCGTGATATGCTCCGGCGTATGGCCGGGCGTGTGCAGCACGTCGAGGCGGATATTGCCGGCGAAAAAGCGGTCGCCGTCTCTGAGCAGCCGGTGCGAGATTCCGGCGAGATATTGGTATTGCCAGTCCGAGCCGCCTTCAGCCGAGAGATAGAGTGTGGCCCCGGTGGCGGCGGCCAGCTCGCGCGCACCGGAGACAAAGTCGGCGTGGATGTGAGTCTCGGTGACGGCCTCGATGCGCAGCCCTTGGGCCGCGGCCTCGTCCAGATAGGGGCGTATATCGCGCCCAGGGTCCACCACCAAGGCGACGCCGTGGGTCTGGCAGCCGACCAGATAGGCAGCCTGGGCGAGATCGGCGTTATAGATGTATTTCAGGAGCATGCGTTACCTTGTACGGGCCTTGCAGTATTGGGCCTGGCATCAGGCCGGGGCCATGCGCTAGGAGCGCGGCACACCCTGCGCCGCCGGGCGCGGCATGAGCCTGGCCGAATCTTCTGTCCCTGTGCGCTGTTCCTGCGCCTCGTCTGCCCACCGGCTGCCATCCTGGGCAACTCGATGCGCCACGGCCAGCAGCGCCTCCGGGCCTTCGAGCGCCAGCAGCAGCGGCAGACTGCCCTCGACGCCGTGGATGGTCTGCCACAGCCCTTTTTGGACGTCGGCGCGCCACAATTCTAGCACAAAATCGGCCAGGTGTGCATGGGTTTGGATGGGGTCGGCGTCCGCGCCGTTGCCCGCGGGCGCGGCCTGGGGCGGGGCCATCAGGCGCGGCGCAGCCTGTTCGGCCAAGAGGGTGGCGACGCGCTGCACTTGCATGGTGTGTTTGTCGCCGCTGCTGGCGGTGAGCGCCTCGCGCACCTGGGGCAGCAACGTCCAGACGTGTTCCAGCCTGCCCGCTGCCAGCAGCGGGCGCAGCATGCCGTCCAAATAGAACGAGATCAGCGCCTCCCCGTCCAAGAGGCGCGGCGTCCACTGGCACAGTTGGTCATAGAGCGCCTGCAGGTCGCGGCCCCACCCCTCTGGCTGGCGCAGCAGCGCCTGGAAGCGCAGCCGGTTGTCACGCAGTTCGTCGTCGGTCATGCGGCTCTGAAAGGTGCGCCGCATGCGGTCGCCCAACGTAGGGGCGGCCTGGCGTTGATCCAAGAGATGGAGGGCCATTTCGGGCTGGTGGTGATCGAGATAGACCTCGGCCAGTCCCCAGATGGTGGCGCGCTCGGGGTTGCGCCGGTCCAGCGCCTTGAGCCAGGCGAGTGCTTTTTGCACCTGCTCTCCGGCCAAGCGCGTCTCGCCGACATCCAGCAGGGCGCGCACCAGCGAGATCACGCCTTCGCTGCGCGTGGGGTCCTGGGGCGGGATATGGTCGACCACGCTGACGGCATAGCGCAGCGCGCCCAGTTCGATCAGGCTGGCGGCGGCGCCGGCGGCAGTCCAGCCGTCGCTGCGGATCGCCAGCGATGCCAGCCGGTCGGCCAGTTGAATGCGCTCCTCGCGCGCGATGGCGCGCACCGGCATGGCCCGGATCGCCTCTTGCAGCGTGTAGACCTGGAAGTCGACATCGGCGTTGGCGGTGGGCCGTTTCACCTGGCGCAGGAAATGCGGGTCGTCTTTGCCGCCGCTCAGCCCGCTGTCGCGTCGCGCTTCTTGCACGTTGGCGATGATCGTGAGCTGGTCGAGGACGTCGGCCACGCGGCCCATACGGCCAAAGGCGGCGGCGGCCAAGCGCCGGCTGCCCAGGTTGGTGAAGGTGGCGGCCTGAAAGCTCTCCACGCAGCGACGCAGCAGGCGCTGCATGCCGCGCGGCAGCGGCCCGCCGGCCAGCCGTGCGCCGATCAGGTTCAGGACTTGGTGCAAAAACTGCGCGCCCACGTCTTCATAGCGCCGGATGGCCTGGGTCACGATCTGGTTGGTGAGGGGGTGCAGCCCGACCTGGGCCAGGATTTCGGCCAGCAGCCCGCGCTGCTCGGCGCTGCCCATCACCCGATCCCAGGTGTGGGCGAGTTGGTCGGCGCGTTCCAGACAGGCCAGGGCCAGCGCGGATTCGCCGGCGTGGGCGGCGGCTGCGCCGGTCAAGAGCAGGTGGTCGAGCAGGCGGTTTGCCTCGCTGGGCGCGTAGACGCCAAAGAGACGCAGCCGCGCCTGCTGCAGTTCACGGCGCACCAGGATGCGCAGGTCGCTGCGCCGTTCGGTCTGCTGGGCCAGCCGATAGAGCGCCTGCTGCCGGGCCAGCGGTGCGCGATCCTCCACCAGCGCGGCGACAGCCAGCGCGGCTTCACCCGCGCCGCCATCGGCCAGCGCCTGCCAAATGCGTTGCAGCAGCCAGGAGTCGGGCTGCCACACGACGCGTTCCTCGACAAAGAGGTCGGGGTTTTCGATCTGGACCTGCACCGCGTTTTGCAGACATTCGACGGCGCGCTGCGAGAGCGCCACCGGATCTCTGGCGGGCGGCGCGGGCGCGGCGGGTTTGGTTTTCCAAAACGCAAGGGCCAATCCACTACTCCTCAGACTGTTGACGAACAATGATGCCGGTCGAGGCGTCTAGGGCGCGCCATACGTGGCGTCGAAAACCGCATGTCGGTGCGCTATGCGCTTGGAAAACCGCACTACAAGGGTCACCGGAGCAGCCAGAGGGCCAGGCCGGCCAGCAGGAGCAGCATCCCTGCCCCGGCCAATGCCCAACCGGCGCGCTGCAGGCGTGCCGCCTGCACGACCCGCTGCCCATGGCGGCGGTGGGCCTGTACGCCGCGTTCGAGCACGTCGGGGCGCTGGTGGGGCACTTGCCTGACTTGGGCGAGAAACCAGGCGCGTTGGCAGTAGGCCCAGGCGGCCAGGTCGCTGGCGCGCACCAGAGAGCGGTCTTTCATCGTAGCTGCCCCGGTTAGGACGCCGGCCCGTCGCCCGCGGTCTCGTCGACCTCGCCAGACTCGGCGACTTCCGGCGGGGCAGAGGCGGCGAAATGCGTGCCGGCCACCGTGTCCAGCCGGGCTTCGAAGCTGCGCATGGCGAGCCGCATCTGCTCTTGGCGAAAGCCCAACGTGAGATCGCCGCGCGTGCGCTCCAATACCGTGCGCAGCACGTCGGTGTGGCGGCGCAGCCCGTCGGTGATCGAGTCGGGGAAGTCTACCGTGATCAAGAGCGTGTAGACCTCGTCCATAAAGTCCAGATAGGGTTCGGCTTCGACGACCTGTCCCTGGCGCATCATGTCGAGCACAAAGCGGCGCATCTCGGTGGCGGCTTCGCTCATGCCGCGCAGATAGGTAGGCCCGGTGACATGCAAGTCGGCAGGCTGGGGCGGCGGCGCGCCGCGCACCACGGCAAAGAGCAGGTGCGCTTCGACCAGCTCTTTGAGCGCATCCTGTGTGTAGCCGGCGTGATAGAGCATGGGGTAGTCTGCCAGCGCCGTGACCATCTCCCCGGCGGCGGCGCGCGCCGCCGCCAGCATGGCTTCTGCCTCGCCCCATTCATGGCGATGGATGGCGCGGATGCTTTCGGCACAGGCGCGGATCAAGGCGCGGCTGCGGTTGAGCGTCTCGTCACGCAGTTGGTTGACCGCGGTCAACTGGCCGCGAATTTGCTCCACGATGCCCGTGAGGGCTTGGCCTGCTTCGTTGCTGGACACGGCTCCCCTCGCTTTCGCCCCTCTGTCTGAGAACGGCGCTCCAACCGGCAACTGGCTAGGCCGGCTCTGCCTGGCGCAGTTCCAGCCAGGCGATCTCTGCCGGGGTGAGGCGCAGGGTGCTGGCCGCCACGTTGTCGCGGAATTCGTCGCCCGTGGCGCATCCGACCAGCGCAAAGATGTTGAGCGGCGTGCTCAGCACATAGGCCGTGGCGATCTGGGCCAGTGACATGCCCTTTTCGTCCGCCAGGGCGCGCACACGGTCCAGCCGCTGAAAGTTTTCCTCAAAGCCATAGGTTTCGGCGCAGAGCTTGTCTGCATAGCTTTCAAAGCTGTCCAGATTGTCACGCGTAAAGCGCCCGCTGAAAAAGCCGCCAGCCAGGCTCGACCAGGTGAAGAGCGGCATCTGCGTCTGCTGATAGAAGGCGCGTTCGGCCTCGCCCTGCGGCCCGCTGATGCTGATGCAGTTGACCCAGGGCGGTTTGGCCTGCACCGCCAGGCTAAAGTTGGGGCTGCTGGCGACAAAACCTTCCAGCCCATGCGCCTCGGCATAGGCATTGGCCGCCTGCAGCCGTTCCACGCTCCAGTTGGAGCCGCCAAAAGCGTTGATCTTGCCGGCGCGCTTATGCTCGTTGAGAATCTCGACAATCGGCCCCACCGGCTGGCTAGGGTCGTCGCGATGGAGCAGATAAAGGTCGATATAGTCGGTCTGCTGGCGGGCCAGCGAGTCGTGCAGGTCGGCGGTGATGTCAAAGGGCGTGACCCGCTGCCGGTCCTGGTTGTGGTGTGCGCCCTTGCCGATCACGACCACCTGGTCGCGCAGCCCGCGTTCGTTATACCAGCGCCCCAAGACGCGTTCACAGTCGCCGCCGCCATAGCCGTGGGCGGTGTCGAAGGTGTTTCCGCCCTCGGCAAAGACCGCGTCGAGCAGGGCAAAGCTTTCCTCCAGCCGTTTGGAACTCAACATCATCGTGCCCTGCACCAGCCGTGCCACCGGCTTGGCGACCCCCGGAACCGAGCCGTATTCCATCATGGTTGCCGTCCATCCATTTGTTTTCGACAAATCGAAACCACAGACCAGCGCGCGCCGGTCCAGCTTCGATTATCCCTGAAAGTCTTGTGGCTGCCAAACCACCGCGGATGGAAAGTGGCCGGTCACTGCGGGCCGGGATGCACCATCGCCGCCAGAACAAGCGGGCGGCGCAGCACGCGGGTCGCGCCCCAGATGATGGCTTGGCTGATGCGGTAGTGGCGCGCCAGGCTAGGCGGCAGTTCGTCCTCCATAGCGAGGCGGAAGCCGAAGCGGGCGTAGTAGGGGACGAGTTCGCCACGGCAGTAGAGATAGAGGGGAAACGGCGCGCGGCTCAACAAGGCCTGGATCAATGCCCCGCCCAGCCCGCGCTGCTGGTAGGCCGGCAGCACGACCAGCGACGCCAGCTCGCGGCTGCCATCGGCGTGGGGGCGAAGCTGGCCCGCGCCGGCCAGCGTGCGCTGTGCGGGCGTCACTTCCTCGGCGACGATAAAGTGAGGCCAGGCCAGATGCAGCGGGTTCAAGCGTGCGCCGCGCACCAGGCGCGTGATCGGGCGCTGGTCGGCGGCTTCGGCTGCACGGATGATGATCATGGATGGTCCTTTATGGTTACCCGCTATACGTCATGTTTTCTTTTCCATGAACTTGGCGACTGGCGCGGGCGGGCTACACCGCATGTTCGCGGATGCGCCACTCCTCATGTGGTTGGCGTGTGTGCGGGCCCAGCGGCAACAGCATCAGCGCCGCGCACAGCGCCACCGTCGCCGGCACAATGCTGCTCCACGCCGCCAGCCGCAGCCAGACCAGCGGCGCGACCGGGATCAGCGAGACCAATCCCAGCCCGGCCAACGCCACCAACATCACCGTGACTCCGGCCATCCACCCCCAGGTCGTCACCTGCCAGCGCCGCGCCACCGTCGACCCGACGGCCTGCCCCACCGCCATCACCAACGAGGCCAGCAGCCCGCTGCTGACCCAACCCAACAGGAAGTTGTGCAGCACATAGACGCGCAGCTGCGTGCCCGCGCTCCAGCGCCAGACACCGGGAATCAACACCGTCAACGTCGCCAGCAGATGTACCCCCAGCGCGGCCAGCGCAAACCAGAGCAGCAGCGGCAGATGGCTGCGCCGGCCCCACAGCGCCAGCCAGTGGCGCGCCAGAAGCGCCATCGCCACGCCGTTGGCAATGGCCGCCAGCCAAAGCATGCCGGAGGTCACCGCCGCCGGCGACATCCCCAGCACAAAGGTCGGTGACAGCGCCACCGCCAGGCTCATCGCCGGCAGGTGCGGGAGTTGCATCCCCTGCCGCGCCAGCCCGGCCCAGATCACCCCCAGCAGCCCCAACAAAAACCAGCCGACGGCGAAGAGATCCAAAAAGAGATGGAGGAAAAACTGCTGGAGAAAAATGCTCGAGCTGTGCGTCATGGCCGTGGCCGCCACCCCCAACGCGCCTGCCGACGCCAACAGCATCAGCGCCAGCCCCCAATCCCACAGATGGACAGGCAGCGGGCGCATCGCCAGCCGCCGCGTGGCGCGCACATAGAGCCAGATGAACCAGAACCACGCCAGCCCGTTAAAGCCCGAAACCATGGCCCCCAGGGGCAGCGCGCGCCCGGCCACCGGCGTCAGCCCATAGCCGTTTTGCCAGAAGGCCGGAAAGCTCGCCAGCGCCAGCCCCGCGGTCACAATCAACTGGGCGCGCGCCGCGCGTGGCGCAGCTTCGCCGGTATAATCAGGCAGATAATGCCAGATCAGCGCCATCAACCCCAGCGTGACCCAGCCAAAATACATCAAGTGGCTGTGCGCGTGGCGCACGGCATTGAAATTCTCCCCCCACGACGGCATACCCAGATACAGCCCAAAACGCAGCAGCACGCCCGTCGCCGCCGCCAAGGCCAACATGGCCACTGCCATAAACCCCGCCCAACGCGTCATCGCTCCATCACTCCGTCTGCAAGACAAGCGGTCGATTCCAGCCAGCCCCCAGCGTCGCACCGCAGCCTGCTCGCCGCCATGACTTAAGTCACATCTACCCCGCCTGACCCTGCGGTCACGACCATCTGGGCGCGCAGCAGCGCATCCTTGAGTTCCTCAATCTGCACCGGTTTGGAGATAAAGTCGTGCATGCCCGCGGCGCGGCAGCGTTCTCGATCCTCTTGCATGGCCGCGGCTGTCATAGCGATGATATAGGGCAGCGGCGGCGTCGCCTCTCCCGACAGAATGCGCCGCGTCGCCTCGATCCCATCCATCTCCGGCATATGCACATCCATCAACACCACATCATAGGCGCGCCGCGCCAGCGCGTCGAGTACCTCTTCGCCGCTGGCCACCACATCGGCCCGATAGCCGAGCCGGTCCAAGATCAACTGCGCCACCTTTTGATTGACCACATTGTCCTCGGCCAGCAAGATCGAGAGCGGATGGTCGCTGCCCATGGCGCGGTCTAAGAGGGGTGGGGCCGCCACCCGGTGCATACTCTCGACCACCCCGCCCATTTCGCGCGCCAGCACAGCGCGCAGGTCAAGCGGCTTCAGCGGTTTATAGAGACAGGCGGCAAAGCCCGCATCCTGGGCGCGCTGATAGATGTGGGTTTGCACCACCGACGTCAGCAGGATCATGGGTGCGGTCATCCCTGCGGCGCGCAGCGCCTGGCCCAGCGCCAGCCCATCCTGATCGGGCAAATCCATATCCAAGACGGCCACATCCCACGCCGGGTCTTCTTTCGTCAGGGCCAGCGCGCTCTGCGAATCCGCCGCCTCGGCCCATTTCATCCCCCACTGCGCCACCGTCAGGCGCAGGATCTGGCGGTTGGTGGCGCTGTCGTCCACAATCAACATGCGCCGCCCCTCCAGATTGCCCTTCTCTGCCGGCACAGGCAGCCGTTCCCCCTCGGCAGCGAGCACATGGATCGTGAACCAGAAGGTCGACCCTCGTCCCGCCTGGCTCTCCACCCACATCTCGCCGCCCATCAGCTCCACCAGCCGCTTGCTGATCGCCAGCCCCAGGCCCGTCCCGCCATAGCGCCGCGACGGCGACGGGTCCACCTGTGAAAACGCACTGAAGAGCATCGGGATCTGGTCGGCGCGGATGCCGATGCCCGTATCGCGCACGGCAAAGCGCAGTTCATGCAGACCGCCGCCCAAGAGCCGGTTCTCCACGGTCACCACAATTTCGCCGCTGTCGGTGAACTTGACGGCATTGGCCAGCAGATTTACCAGCACCTGGCGCAGCCGCGTCACATCGCCCGTCACCGCCGGCGGTGCGTCGGGCGCGATCCAGTAGCTCAACTCCAACGATTTGGCGGCAGCCTGCGGGGCAAGCAAGTCCAGCGCCGCCTCGACACAATGGCGCAGGTCAAACGGCTGGTTCTCCAAATCCATATGCCCGGACTCAATCTTCGAAAAGTCCAGGATATCGTTGATGATGGTCAACAGCGCCTCGCTGCTGCTGCGGATCGTCTCCAGAAAATCGCGGTGCTGCGGGTCCATCTCGGCATCCATCAACAGGCTGGTCATGCCGATGATGCCGTTCATGGGCGTGCGGATCTCATGGCTCATGTTGGCCAAAAACTGGCTGCGGGCGCGCACCATCGCCTCGGCCTGCTCTTTGGCCTGGCGCAGATCCGCCTCGCGCGCCTTCTCCTCGGTGATCACCGTCAGCGTTGCCAGCATCTGGGTCGGCTGGCCCATACTGTCGCGCGTCAACACCGTCTCACGGCTGCGAATCCACTCCACCGCGCCGTGCGCGGCGTGCGCCTGAAACTCGATCAGCCCCGTGTCTTGGCCTTCCGGCGCCGTCATCATGCGCCGCCAGGCCGCGTCGACCCGCTCGCGGTCCTCTGGGGTGATCTTCTCCAAGATGGCCTCAAACGAGGCCAAATCCGTCCATTGATAGCCCAAGAGCGTGCTGCGGTTGCAATAGGCTATCTTCTCCACTGTCCAGTCATAGATCACGATGTAGTCGGGCGACTGTTCGGCCAGCCGGCGAAAGCGCGCCTCGCTGGCGCGCAGCGCGCTTTCGGCATGCACCCGTTCGCTGATATCCATCACCAGCGAGGCCACGCCGATCACATGGCCTTTTCGGTCGATCAGCGGGGTATTGAACCATTCACACAGAATGACGCTGCCGTCCTTAGCACGGTTCTCGTTGATGGCATGTTGGCCGCCTTGCTGCTCCAACAGCGCCTGCCAGACCGAATTGACAAAGCGGCGCTGCTCCTCCGCCTGGGGCATGATCGTCTCTTGAATGAATTTGCCCGTCACCTCCTCGCGCCGGTAGCCAAAGATCGTCTCCGCCGCAGGGTTCCATTCGGTGATCCGCCCCTCGGGGTCAAACGTCACCACGGCCAGCGGCGTCTGATCCACATGCAGGCGCAGCTTCTGTTCCGAAGCATGCAGCCGGCGTTCGGCCATGCGGTGCGCGTCCTTAAAGAGCCTCGCCGTCAGCGCCGTCAGAAACAGCGCCAACGTGAGCGATATGACCAGCGCATAGGGGTTCTCCACCGTGTTGGCCGGGAAGGGATAGCCTTGCACGGCGAGATAGCGAAAGCCCCATACACTGGCGACAATGATGAGCAGCAGCCCGAAGCCGACCCGCCGCCCCATCAAGAAGGTGCCCACCATCACCACATAGGGCAGCCAGACAAAAAACAGGGCGCGCGCATCGTAGAAGAGATAGATCAGCGCAAAAAGCGAGACAACATGGTTGAGCACCATCATGCCCGCCGCCAAGATCAACACGCCGGTCCGGCGCAGCACCCAGAGCGCAAACAGATGGAAGGCCGCGGCCGCAATCAACATTGCCGCCATGATCGGTTCGCGCCAGATGAACCACAAAGCCGGCACGGCAAGCAGATTGAAGACCACCGCAACCAGCGAGACCAGCACCATAAAACGCGCCAGCCGCGCCCTCATATCCATGCTATCCGTTGCCAATGTGGACATCATGCGCAGATAGAAACGCTCCAGCATACCGGATTGTACCTCTCCTTCCGACCCGACCGGGGCTGCCGGGCCTGCCGCCTACTCCGCCGTGAGAAGTTCGATTTCAAACAGCTTGGGCCATAGTTTGCCGGTCACAAAGAGCCGGTCTCCGGCGGCATCATAGGCGATGCCGTTCAACACATCCACCGGGCGCACGCGATCTTCGGCGGAGAGCAGCCCGGCCAGATCGATCCAGCCGGCCACCTGCCCCGTCGCCGGGTCGATGCGCGCAATGCGGTCGGTCTGCCAGATGTTGGCCCAGATCTCGCCCTTGACCATCTCCAACTCGTTCAGCCGCATCACCGGCTCGCCCTGGTCCGTCACCTCAATTCGTCCAACTTCCTCCATCGTCTGCGCATCCCAGCGATAGAGCGTGGAGGTGCCATCGCTCATAATCAGATGTTTGCCGTCAAAGGTGATGCCCCAGCCCTCGGTGGGATAGCTGAACTGGCCGATGCGCGCCAAGCTCTTGCGGTCATAGACAAAGCCGACGTTGGACTGCCAGGTAAGCTGCACAATCCGGTCGTCGACGACTACGATACCCTCGCCAAAATAGGCAGCCTCCAGCGGGACTGACTGCAACACCGTGCCCGTCTCCAAATCCACACGGCGCAGCGACGACGCGCCGTGCAGGCCTGTGCCCTCATAGAGCACGCCGTCGATATATTGCAGCCCCTGGGTGAAGGCATCCGGCGCATGGGGATATTCGGCCACCACCCGGTAGCTATAGACCGGCGTCGCCGCATCCGGCGCGGAAAGAGCCGTGGCCGGGGTGGGTGCGGCGATGGGCAGCGGGCTGGCCGGCTGCACCGCGGGCACGGCCGCGGGCATAGCCGGGGTGGGCAGCGGGCTGTGGCGGGCCGCCAACGGGCTGGTTACAGCCGGGGCAGCCCCACCGCCCTGCGGCGCGCGCTGCGCCAGGGCCAAGACGGCCACGAGGACGACCGCAGCCACCGCCAGCCCCAACAGGGCAAGATAGGGGTGAGTTCGAAAGTTCATCAGCAGCGTGTGTTTGTGCGTTCGCATTGACTAGGCCCAACGCGTGGCCTATACTGGAATGGGGCCTCTTCGGAAGCGGGGGCGGTTACCCCGATCAAAATCAACGGGACGCATCGTTGCATAGAGTTTACAAAAAGGATGGCAGAATATGCAATGGAAGGAAAAGTTCCCGCCAGATCGACAGCCATCGATGGACGAAATCGCAGACTATATTGGCGGCGAGGCCAGACAGTGCTGGCAAACGCTGCTTGACCATCTGCAGACAACCTATCGGGTACAACCCAAACTGTCGTACAGCGACTGTGCAAGCAAGCCGGGCTGGAACATCAAACTCCAGAAGGGCGGCCAGTCACTCGGTACATTATATCCTGAAGAAGGCAGCTTCTCCGTATTCCTCGTCATCAGCTACAGGCTTGCTCCGCGCATGGAACCGATCGTTCCCAGGCTCAGTGATAAGACGGCCGAGTTGTATCGACAGGCGGGTGACTACATGCACCTGGGCAAGTGGATGATGTTCCAGATCAAGGATATGGCCGGGGTCGGCGACTATGAGCAGTTGATCTCCGTCAAGCTGCCGGCCAAAGCTGCGTGAGCCATGTTGAACTGCCGTTTTGAGGAATTGGGCCATACCGCCGAGATCGGCCTGCGCATCCAGGCCGATGCGCCGGAAGACCTGTTTGCCTGCGCCGCCCAAGCCATGTTTGCGCTGCTGCGCGCTCCGGTCGACCCCGAAGAGCCGCCCATCGTCCATCACATCCGGCTCGACGCCTACGACAGCGACAGCCTGCTGGTCGACTGGCTCAGCGAACTGCTCTATTTGTATGAGACCACCGGCGCGCTCTTCACCGACTGCACCGTTTTGCGTTGGACGCCCACGCATCTGCAGGCCGAAGCGCGCGGGCGCAAACCGCTGGTCGCGCCGTCGCTCCATATCAAGGCCGTCACCTATCACCAATTGGCGATCACCCTCGACGCCGAGGGCTGGACGGCGCAAGTCTACTTCGATATCTAGGTGACGTAAGCTGCTGCCCGACAGAGAGGTTCACCGCAGAGTCGCAAAGAGCGCAAAGAAGAGAGAAGCAAGCACGCGTCGTCTGTGGCGCTGCACCGGGCGCAGCCTGCGCCTCACCCAACTTTGTTCGCCGTCAGGCCATGGAGGTATTGTATGATCCAACTCAAAGACCTGACCCGCATTGATACCTATGTGTGGGAGATCCCGCGCAGCTACCGCGCCGACATGCGCGTGCCGGCGCGCGTCTATGCCAGCCGGGCGCTGCTGGAAAAGGCGCTCACCGACAAAAGCGTCGAGCAGTTAGTCAACGCCACCACCTTGCCCGGCATCGTCGGGCAGGCCATCGCCATGCCCGACGTCCACCAGGGCTATGGCTTCCCCGTGGGCGGCGTGGCGGCCACGCGCCTGCCCGACGGCGTCATCTCGCCAGGGGCCATCGGCTATGACATCAACTGCGGCGTGCGCCTCCTCGCCAGCGACCTGAGCGAAGCAGAGATCGAACCCTATCTCAACGACCTGGCTACAGTGCTCTATCAAACCTGCCCCAGCGGCGTGGGCAAAGGTGGGCGCTACCGGCTCAGCGCGCAGGAGATGGATGCGGTCTTGGCGCACGGCGCGCGCTGGTGTCTGGAAAATGACCTCGCCAGCGCCGAAGACCTGCTGCACACCGAAGGCATGGGCTGTCTGACCGGGGCCGACCCGGCCAAAGTCAGCCAGCGCGCCCGTGACCGCGGCCGCGACCAGCTTGGCACGCTTGGCGCCGGCAACCATTTTATCGAAGTCGACCGCGTGGCCGACACCTTTGAACCGGACGCCGCTGCCGCCTTTGGCCTGCGCCCCGACCAGGTGGTCGTGCTGATCCACTCCGGGTCGCGCGGGCTGGGCCACCAAGTCTGTACCGACTATGTGCGCGACTTCCAGAAAGTGTTGGGCAAATATGGTATCGACCTGCCCGACCGCGAACTGGTCTGCGCGCCGCTCAGCTCGCCCGAAGGCGCGGGCTACGTCGCCGCCATGCAGGCCGCGGCCAACTTCGCCTTTGCCAACCGCCAAGTGCTGGCGATGCTGGTGCGCGAAAGCTTTGAGCACGTCCTCGCCCCTGCCGGCCTGCCCTTCCACCTGCGCCAAGTCTACGACGTCGCCCACAACATCGGCAAAATCGAATGGCATGAGGTCAACGGGCAGCGCATGCAGGTCTGCGTCCACCGCAAGGGCGCGACGCGCGCCTTCCCGCCCCAGCACGACGAGATCCCGCCTAATTATCAGGCGGTAGGCCAGCCCGTCCTGGTGCCGGGGTCGATGGGAACCGCCAGCTATGTCTTGGCCGGAACCCAAGGCGCCATGCAACAGACCTTTGGCTCGACCTGTCACGGCGCGGGCCGCAACTTGAGCCGCACCGCCGCCAAAAAACAGGTGCGCGGCGAGACGCTTAAACAAGAACTCAACCGCCGCGGCATCCGCGTGCGCGCCGGCAGCATGGCCGGTTTAGCCGAAGAGGCCCCCATCGCCTATAAACAAGTGGAAGAAGTGATCGAAGTAGTCGAAGGGGCCGGGATCGCCCGCGCCGTCGTCCGGCTGGAACCGCTGGCGGTGATCAAGGGCTGAGCCTTACGCGCCAAATCGCATATGATCTCATATGCGGTTCATGCAAAAAGCCGCACAATGAGGTACACTAGCTGTTGACTGCTTGCGCCGGTGATCGACACAGCTTTGCACCGGCCATTCTTGATGCGTTGTTGAAGAAAGGACTGCACCATGCTCCCACGGATCGGCCCTGTCGAATTGATCCTGATCCTGGTCATCGTCACTATGCTCTTCGGCGTGGGCAAACTCCCCGAGGTCTTCGGCGCAGTGGGCCGAGGCATCCGTGAGTTTCGCCGCGGCGCAAGCGAAGATGAGGCCAAACCCCAGGTGACCACCGCCGAAGTGACCACCGCCGAGGTGACCACCGTCGAAACCCCGACAGAAACCCGGACGGAAACGACGACTGTCTCGACCGCCGGCGACGGCAATACACACCAGGGGTAATCACCCCATCCATACGCCGCCAGCGACGCCAGCGCCTACCCGGTAGCAGTTTGCACCGGGTAGGCTGTATTGCATCAAAGACGACCGGCCCCGTGGAGGCCGGTCGTCTTACGTTCAAGCCGGATTGGGCGCGCCCTCGCGCCTACTGCACCCGGCCCCAGTCCCACAGTTCCTTGGCCCTTGTCCCAAAATAGGAAGCAAAGAACTGGTTTGGATAGGCGCTGGAGCCGAATGAAACCACGCCGTTGACGTAGTTGATCGATCCCGCCGCATAGGGGAAGAAGCCGACAAGCCACGGCCCCCCGCTCGACCCCTGGGTCATATCACAGCCGATGCCGACCGGGTCCGGCCCTGCGATCGCATAGCGCGTCTGTGTCCGCGCCGCACAGGCGATCAAGTAGCGGCCGGAGCCGATGTTGCCGGGATAGCCAAAGGCAAAGAACTGCTGCGTGCCGGAACGGTTATACTGAAAGCCCAAATTGCCAACCCACTGGCTGAGCTTCATGCCGTTGCGGTTGCCGACAATGACCATGCCGATGTCATAGGCGTGATCCTCGTTCGCCCACCACTCATACGAGACGATGGCGTTGGTCTCGTAGAATTTGCCATAGGGCGCCACCCCATAGCGGTAGGCTGGCACAAAGACAATGTTGGTGTGCCAGCCGATCCCCCTGGTGTAAAGACAATGGCCTGCGGTCCACACCGAGCGCCCCCCCGCCGACGAGGCGCTGCACGACGCATTGCCGCGGCCGGGAATGGTGAAAAAGAGCCGGCCCATCGCCTTATAGGGGAACTGCTTCCAACTCTCGCCATAGTAGTTGACGCTGTAGCGGGTGAAGGGCGGCGACTCGCGCCAGGCCAAACTCTCGTCCACAGCCGCGCCCTCGACCGGCGCGCCGGCGGCGTCGATCTCCTCCAGCATGGCCCATTGGTCGGCGTACAGTTCCTGTGCCAGGGCCAGCGCCTTGGGGTCAGGCAGTTTGGAGGGGAAGGCCCCGGACGCGCCCTGCACCTCGCCGGCGGCATCCGCAGCGTCCACAGCCGCGAGGTCGACGTCGGGGGCGAGCAGCAGATCCAGCGGCTCAGCCGCCATCATCCGCTCCGCCGTCCAATAGGCAGCGGTATCCACCGGCGCGGCGGCATTCTCCGACTTCAGGACAAAGTTTGATGCGGCCTGCGGACTCCCGCTGCTCAACACAGGGACAAAGGCGCGCGGCGGCTCGCCAGGCGCGCCAGGAGCAGCCTGGACAGCACCCAGCCCGGGCGCGAACAGCAACACGCACACACACGCAACAACCACAAAGCTGCGAAAACGAGCGGTCATCAGACTCCTCCTGGGGTGAAGAGGTACGATTTGACTGTGAGCAAGCCCGAGATAACGAAGAAAAAACTAAACGAACGAGTGACGAAGACAAATCTAGCCCAAGCGCATACGGCGCTTGGGCTAGGGTGGGGATAGATCGACGGGGGTCATAAGAGTTCCTATTGGCGATGACAAAATAGGGCGGTCGGAAATATCACCGTCCACTCTATCACGCCTCTGCACCGAGTTCAACGGGTTTTCCTGTCACAAATGACAGCTATCTCTGTCACTATTGCCAGAAATGGCGGCCAATGCCCAACTTTGCGCCTGCCCCTGTACCGCCTGCCGCCCCCGCGCCCTCTGCCATCACCGCCGCTTTGCCCTTGCGCCGCCACTGCTGCCGCCCACGCACCCCCCACCACACGACCAAGGCCTCGCCGCTAAAGCCGCTCAACAGCGCCGCCACCCCCAGCGGCGCGCCCGTGACCCCCGCCCATGGCAGCAAGGTTAGGGTAGCGAGGATCGCGGCCAAACGTGCCGGGGCGCTGGGCGCTAAGGCCTGGGTGCGCCGCTCCGCCAGCCCGATCCCGTGGTAATAGGCGCGCGCCGTCACCGCAAATGAGAAGAAGGTAAAGAGATGCAGCGGCAGCCGCGCCCGCTCGGCTAGATCATGCGGCACGCCGATCCACTGCTCCAGGATCACGTCGCGCAGCGGCGTCCAAAACAGCACGACCATCATCGCCAACGACAGCGCGCCGCAGACGACCGTAAAACCGCGGATGCGCGCCCGGCTGCCCGGCTCGTCGCCAAAGGCCGAGGCCAGGTTGCGCAGCTCGTTGAGCCAGCCGTAGGGGATGCGCCCCAGCGTATAGAGCACCGCCAGGATCGCCAGCGCCGCGGTCGCGTCCGGCCCGCGCGCCACAAAGAGGTTGATCAGCGGGCGGCTCAGTTCCTGAATGATCATGATCAACGCCAGCGGCCAGAAGAAGCGCACGATCGCGCGCCAGCCCAACCGCGGGCGGCTGGGGTCCAACATCGGATCCAACGCCATAGGACGCTGCCGCGCCGCCGGCACATAGCGCAGCACCCCGCCCACCAAGATGCTCAACTCCAGCAACACCCCGACATAGGTCACCACCAGCGGCAGACGGATCGGCC
>QEUY01000753.1 GCA_003577365.1 Chloroflexota bacterium
CCGCCGCGATCCGCCGGCCAATCTCCCATCGTACTGCACTTGAAAGACAGGCCCAAATTGGCAGACCGCAGAATGGGAATGCCAGCCGTGTTGCTCGGATTTTTTGTGCTGCACCCAAAGTTGATGGCAGGCCGGAAGCATAGCATGGGAAGTTGACAATGCCCGGCGAAACGGGGAAAATGGATCAGATTATGACCTGTTGCAGCGAGATAGACAGCGGTTCCGCGCACGCGAGAACCCATGCGAGCATTCAGATAAAGAGAGGCTATTGATGACGACCTCTGCTCCCGCCGTTCAAGGACAAACCTTGGACACCAGCTTTACCGAAAAGGCCATCAACACGATCCGCATGTTGGCCGCCGACGCCGTTCAGGCCGCCAAATCGGGCCATCCTGGGATGCCGATGGGCATGGCCGCCCCAGCCTTTGTGCTGTGGACGCAGCACATGCGCTACAGCCCCACCAACCCGGCCTGGGCCAACCGCGACCGCTTTGTGTTGAGCGCCGGGCACGGCTCGATGCTGCTCTATGCCCTGCTCCATCTGACCGGCTATGACCTGCCGCTGGACGAACTGCGCAATTTTCGCCAGTGGGGGAGCATGACGCCCGGCCATCCGGAGGTGAACCACACGCCGGGCGTGGAGACGACCACCGGCCCCTTGGGCCAAGGCTTCGCCAACGGCGTGGGCATGGCGCTGGCGACCGAGTGGCTGGCGGCGCGCTTCAACCGTCCCAACTATCCGGTGATGGATCACTATATCTATGCCATCGTCAGCGACGGCGACCTGATGGAAGGCATCGCCAGCGAGTCCGCCAGCCTGGCGGGCCATCTCAAGCTGGGCCGGCTGATCTATCTCTATGACAACAACTCGATCACCATCGACGGCAAGACCGAGATCGCCTACACCGAAGATTGGGCCAAACGCTTTGAAGCCTACGGCTGGCATGTTCAGCAGGTCGACGGGCTAGACCTGGCGAGGATCGACGCGGCGATCACGGCGGCCAAGGCCGACCCGCGGCCCAGCATCATCGGCGTGCGCACGATCATCGGCTATGGCAGCCCGCACAAGGCCGGGACCTCCAGCGTACATGGCGAAGCGTTGGGCGAAGATGAACTGAAGGCCACCAAGGAGGCGTTGGGCTGGCCCCAGGAGCCGCGCTTTCTCATCCCCGACGACGTGCTGGCTTTCTATCGCCAGGCCGTGGCGCGGGGCAAGCAGTGGGAGGCCGAGTACGACGACCTGCTGGCCGCCTATGCCCGCGAGTACCCTGCGGAGGCCGCCGAGCTGCGCCAGATGTTGAGCGGCGACCTGCCGGCGGGCTGGGAGGAGGCGCTGCCCGTCTTCCCGGCGGGCAAGCCGGTGGCGACGCGCAACGCCGGCGGCAAGGTGATCAATGAACTGGCAAAGGTGGTCAAGAACTTGGTGGGCGGCAGCGCCGACCTGGCCGCCAGCAACAAGACCACCATCGAGGGCGCGGGCTTTGTCGCGCCGGGCCACTTTGCCGCGCCGAACATTCACTTCGGCGTGCGCGAACACGCCATGGGCGGCATCCTCAACGGCATGGCGCTGCACGGCGGGCTGATCCCCTTTGGCGGGACCTTCCTGATCTTTACCGACTATATGCGGCCCAGCATGCGCCTGGCCGCGCTGATGGGGGTGCGCGTGGTCTATGTGATGACCCACGACAGCATCGGGCTGGGTGAAGACGGCCCGACCCACCAGCCCATCGAACACTTGGCCGCGCTGCGCGCTATCCCCAATATGACGGTGATCCGCCCCGCCGACGCCAACGAAACCTCGATGGCATGGCGTGCGGCGTTGACCAACACCGCCGGGCCGACGGTCTTGGCGCTGACCCGCCAGAACCTGCCGGTCTATGACCGCGCTGGCGAGGAGCTGGGCGCAGCCGAGGAGTTGGCGCTCGGCGGCTATGTGTTCTATGAACAGGCCCCGGATCGGCTGGAGATCATCCTGATCGGCACCGGCAGCGAAGTGGAGATCGCCTTCGAAGCCGCCAAACTGCTGGCCGGTGAGGGCATCGGCGTGCGTGTGGTCAGCCTGCCCTCCTGGGAGTTGTTCGAAAAACAGGGGGACGCGTACCAGGCCGAGGTGCTGCCGCCCGATGTGCCCAAGCTGGCGATTGAAGCGGCGACCCCCTTTGGCTGGGAACGCTGGGTGGGCAACGACCCGGCGCGCGGCGCGGTGATCGGGATCGAGCGGTTTGGGGCCAGCGCCCCCTACCAGCGCATCTATGAGGAGTTTGGACTGACCGCAGCCCACGCCGTCGCCAAGGCCAAGGCGCTGCTCGGCCGTTAGCCGCAGACTGTACATTACAGGCCGTTTGTGATGGGCCGTTCGTCATAGGCGGGGAGCACCGCATTCATGGCACTGATGACCTTGTTACGTGATCTGGCGCGGCGCACGCGCCAGCATCACGCCATCGAACACGCGACGCTGCACATGCTGGCGGCGCGCTTTCCACATCAGAACTTCGCCGGATACAGCGACCCGTTGGGCTTCACGATCTACGGCGATGTCGACGAGGAG
>QEUY01000754.1 GCA_003577365.1 Chloroflexota bacterium
GTGCTGGACCTGGGCGGGCACAAGCGCGCCAAGCGTGGCGAGTTCGACATCGGGCGCTATGATCTGCAAGTGGTCTATGCCAACCTCACCGTGGATAAAACGCCCGACCTCCAGGCCGACGCCGCGACCCTGCCCCTGGCCGCGGACAGTTTCGACGCCGTGATCTGCGCCGAACTGCTTGAGCATGTCCCCGACCCACGGCGCGTGCTGGCCGAGGCGGTGCGCGTGCTGCGGCCCGGCGGCAGGCTGGTGCTGACGATCCCCTTTCTCTATCCGATCCACGCCGACCCTTACGATTTTGGGCGCTACACCGACACCTTTTGGCGGCAAGCACTGGCCGAAGCCGGGTTCAACCCTATCGAAATCACGCCCCAGGGCTTTTTCTTCAGCGTCCTGGCCGGGTTTCTCAAGCTGGCTGTGAACCAGGTGCGCGGGCAGGGCACGCCGGGACGGCTGTTGCGCGCCGCCGCAACCGTGGCCCTGGTCGCGCCGCTGCAGGCCGCAGCCCTGCGGCTGGACCAAAGCAGCCTGGTGCGACGCCGATCCTTCCTGCGCGCCTTTACCACCGGCTACGGCGTCGTCGCCACACGCGCCGCCGGCTTCACCCCCGACCAGGCCATATGACGACCTTTGTCTTTCTCTCCACCACCGACTGGGGCGCGCCCCAGTTCGGCTCGCGCCAGCAGATCGCGCTGCGGCTGGCGCGCCGCGGCCATCGCCTGCTCTTTGTCGACGTGCCGCGCGCCCTGCACTCGCTGATCTCTGACCCCGCGGCTACACGGCTTGCGCTCCAGCGCATGGGCACGCTGCGCCCCATCCCCGAAGCGCCCGGCGACCGGCTCTTGGTCTACACCCCGCGACCCGTGCTGCCCATCTACTATCACCCGTGGACCAACGCCGTCAACCAGCGGCTGCTGGGCCGCGACCTGCGCCGCACGCTGGCGCGCCTCGGCTGGCGGCCCGACATTCTCTGGAGCTATTGGGCCAACAGCGCGCCCCTGGTGGGGCGTCTGGGCGAGCGCGCCGCGGTCTATCACTGCATCGACGACTTCACCGCCGTGGACTATCCCCTCACCCCGCGCGGCAGCATTGCCCGCATGGAAGCCGAGTTGTGCCGCCGCGCCGACCTGGTGCTGGCGCGCACCGCGGAACTGGCCGGCGACAAACGCCGTTACAACCCGAACACACGCTGCCTGCCCGGCGGCGTGGATGTCGACCAGTTTGACCCGGCGCGGCCCTGGCCGGAACCTGCGCCGCTGGCAGGCATCCCCCACCCGCGCGCCGGTTTCCTGGGCACGCTCGACGACCGCGTCGACGTGCCGCTGCTGGCCGCGGCCGCGGATGCGCTGCCCGCCGTGCAGTTTGTGCTGGCTGGGCCGGTCAAACGCCACCTGATCGACCTGGCCCCGCTGCAGGCGCGGCCCAACGTGCATTTTGCACCGGCCTGCAGCTATGACGCCGTGCCCGGCCACCTGGCCCATTTTGACGTCTGTCTGATCCCCTACCGGGTCAATCGCTATACACAGGGGCTGTCGCCGCTCAAGCTCTATGAATATCTGGCGCTGGAAAAACCCGTGGTCGCCACCGGCCTGCCCTATTTGCAGCGCGAGGCGCAGTTGATCCGGATCGCGCACACGCCCGCCGAATTCAACGCCGCCATTCAGACTGCGCTGGCGCAGCCGGGCACACCGGCGCAGCGCCAGGCGCGCCGCGCCGCCGCCGCGGCCGCCTCTTGGGATGCCCAGGTAGAGACCATCGAAGCTGAGGTCGCCAAGCTGCTGGAGGGACGGCCATGAGCGCCAGACGCCCGGCGCGCATCCTCCAGGTCATCGCCTCGTCACGCGGCGGCGGCGCGGTGCATGTACGCGAGCTGGCACGGCGGCTGGACCCCGCGGCCTACGCCGTGACCGTCGCCATGCCCAAAGACGGCGGCACGGTCGGCGCAGCCGATTTCGAGGCTGCCGGGGTGGGCTTCCTCCCGCTGCCCATCGCCGCCGGCGCATCGGCTGAGGCGTTGATCGCCCTGCGCCGCGCCATGCAGCAAAGTGATCTGGTACATCTGCACGGCGCGCGCGCCGCGCTTTTTGGGCGGCTGGCCGCGGCGAGCATCCGCAAGCGTCCGGCCATCGTCTACACCGTGCATGGCTACGCCGCGCCCTACTATCCCCCGCTGCGCCGCCGCCTGCAGATCGGGCTGGAACGCGCCTTGGCCCCGCTGGTGGACTGCGCCTTGGCCGTGTCGCAGGCCGAGCGCAGCGCGCTGGTCGACAGCGGCGTCTTTGCGCCAGAGCGGGTCACGGTGGTCTGGAACGGGGTCGACATGGAGGCCTTTGCCGCGCCGCCTGGCGACCGGACCGCCTGGCGCGCCGGCCTGGGCATCTCGCCCACGGCGCGGCTGGCGACGACCGTCTGCCGCCTCTATAAACCGCGCGACTTTCCCACGCTGATCGCGGCCTTTGCCCAGGCGCGGCAAGCCTGCCCCGACGCGCATCTGCTGATCGTGGGCGATGGCCCGGACCGGCCCGCGGTCGAGGCGCTGGTCGCGC
>QEUY01000755.1 GCA_003577365.1 Chloroflexota bacterium
GTGGTCAGCCTGCCCTCCTGGGAGCTGTTCGAAAAACAGGGGGACGCGTACCAGGCCGAGGTGCTGCCGCCCGATGTGCCCAAGCTGGCGATTGAGGCGGCGACCCCCTTTGGCTGGGAACGCTGGGTGGGCAACGACCCGGCGCGCGGCGCGGTGATCGGGATCGATCATTTTGGGGCCAGCGCCCCCTACCAGCGCATCTATGAGGAGTTTGGACTGACCGCAGCCCACGTCGTCGCCAAGGCCAAGGCGCTGCTCGGCCGTTAGCCACAGATCGTTCGTTACAGACGGAGATCATCGCATCTATGGCCTTGATGACCTTGCTGCGTGACCTGGCGCGGCGCACGCGCCAGCACCACGCCATCGAACATGCGACGCTGCACATGCTGGCGGCGCGCTTTCCACATCAGAACTTCGCCGGATACAGCGACCCGTTGGGCTTCACGATCTACGGCGATGTCGACGAGGAGTCCATCCCAACTGTGGCACCAACCTGGCGGTGGCGACGGTGTTGGCGACCTTGGCTGCCTGGTTGGGGATCGGGATGCCGGGTCGCCGTCCTCTGCTCGACCGGCTGGCGGGCGGCCTCTGCTTGGTGCTGGTAGCGCAGATCGCGGCCAAACCGCTGGGGCTGCACCTGCAGGGCTATACGACGCTGGCCGCGGTCGGCGACCGTTGGGTGGCGGCGATCAGCCCGCTGCAGGTGGGGCCGAATCCGGGGCGCCGGGTGCGCGCCCATCGTGTGCTGTTCGAATAAGCTCGTTCCCATATGGTCTATCTCTTTCTCAACGCCGACGAGTTCCTGGTTGCCCAGCGGCTGGCCGCGCTCAAGGCGGCGCTGGGCGACCCGGAGCTGGCGGGGCTGAATATCGCCGAGAGCGAGGGGCCGCAGACCAACGCCGCCGATATCTTGGGCCAGGCGAGCATGATGCCCTTTCTGGCCGAGCGCCGTCTGGTGATCGTGCGCGGCTATCTGGGCCACCTGGAAAAACGCATGGCCGCCAGCAAGAGCGCCGACAGCGCGGCCCACGCCGAGGCCGCCCAGTTTTTGAACGGGGTCCCCGCGCTGCCGGGGAGTGCCGACCTGGTCTTGGTGGAACTCAACCTGGACAAACGCCGCGCCCCTTGGCGCGGCTTCACGCCCGACAAGGCCGGCCTGCCCGTGCCAGGGCTGCAAGACTTGATCCAGGCCAAGCAGGTGCACCTGGAAGAGCTGGCCGCACCCGATGCCCGCGGCCTGCCGGCATGGATCGACCAATATGCCAAGCAGCAGGGGATCGCCGTCGAGCCGCGCGCCGTGCAGTTGTTGGCGACGTTTGTGGGGGCCAACCTGCGCCAGTTGGCCAACGAACTGGATAAGCTGGCGACCTATAGCCGCGGCCGCGCCATCACCGCGGCGGATGTCGATCTGCTGGTGAGCGATGCCAGCGAGGCGATGATCTGGACGCTGACCGATGCGCTGAGCCAGCGCAACCCGCGCGCCGCCATGCAGTCGCTGCACGCGCTGCGCCGCGGCGATGCCAACGCCTTCTACCTGTTGACCATGATCGCCCGCCAATACCGTATCATGCTCAAAGTGAAAGACGCGCTGGCCGGCGCGGGCAGCGCCAACGAATATGACCTGGCCAAGCAACTGGGCGAGAAGCCTTTCCCGCTCAAAAAGGCCATGCAGCAGGCCGCAGGCTACAGCGCCGGCGACCTGGTCGACGTCTTGGACCGGCTGTTGGAGGCCGACTTTGCCATGAAGACCGGCGCCGACCCCGACACCGAGATCGATCTCCTGATTGCCGAGTTGACCCGACGCTGAATGTTTCTCTCCCATCTGTCGCTCACCCACTTTCGCAACTACCGTCACCTCGAACTGGACTTCACGCGGCGCTTGACCTTGCTGCAGGGGCCGAATGCCCAGGGGAAGACCAATCTGCTGGAGGCGCTCTATTTTTTGGCGACCAGCAAGCCGGTGCATGCCCAGACCGAGCGCGAGGTGGTGGACTGGCAGGCCACGCAAGAGCCGATCCCCTACAGCCGCCTGGCGGCCACGGTGCAGGGCCATGCCGCCGGCCAGGGCCGGCCATTGGAGCTAGAGATCCTGCTCACCCCGCGCGGCGACGGGCTGAACTACACCAAACAGGTGCGCATCAACGGCGTGAACAAACGCAGCTTGGACTTGATCGGGCTGCTGCGCGCCGTGCTCTTTTTGCCCGAAGATGTCAAACTGGTGGACGGCAGCCCCGGCGAGCGGCGGCGCTATCTGGATATCGCGCTCTGCCAGATCGACCCGGTCTACTGCCGCACGCTGGCGGCCTATCAGAAGGTGCTGGCGCAGCGCAACAGTCTGCTCAAACAACTGCGCGAGGAAGGAGCGCGGCCCGGCGTTCCGGCCACCGAGGCGCAGTTGGGCTTTTGGGATGAACAACTGGTGCAGCACGGCAGTGTGGTGGTGGCGCGGCGTCACAACTTTCTGGCCGAGATCGCACCTGTAGCCCAGGCGCGCGATGCCGAGCTTTCAGATGGGCAGGAGACGTTGGCCGTCGAGTTTTTGCCGAGCTTTAACTATGGCCCTTGGCGCGATGTCGAATATGAGCTGTGGCAGGAGGGGCAGTTGCTGGGCGATCTGCGCTGGCCCTGGGCCAAGACCGTGAGCGCCGAGGAGGTCGCACCCCACTTTGGCGCACGCCTGGAGGAACGCCGCGCCCGCGAACTGGCGGCAGGCGCAACGCTCTACGGCCCGCACCGCGACGACATGCGCTTTTTGTCCAACGGCCGCGACCTGCGCGCCTTTGGCAGCCGCGGCCAGCAGCGCAGCGCGGCGCTCTCGCTCAAGCTGGCCGAGGTGCAGGTGATG
>QEUY01000756.1 GCA_003577365.1 Chloroflexota bacterium
AATCAACGACTTGGAAGTGATCTAGCCCAAACAGGAGTCACCGCGGGGTTTGAGCGGTTGTTCCGAGCCGCCCGGAGCTAAAGCCTCCAGGCTACATAACAACGCCCGCTCAAGCGGGCTTTGCGTAGGTGCGGTTTTCCAGCCGCACCTACATTTCCTGTTTCGCTTCCCCGTGCCTTGTTTGTGACCCTGCAGAGAGATTCATCGCAGGGTGGCAGCTTGAGTGAATTTGAGAGGAGATTGCCCATGCTCATTCCCCTCACGATCCAGATCAACGGCCAGCCCCGACAGATTGAGGTCGACCCGGACCGCAGCCTGCTCAGCGTCTTGCGCGACGACCTGGGGCTGACCGGAACCAAGTATGGCTGCGGCGACGGCAAATGCGGCGCGTGTACGCTGCTGCTGGACGGCAGCCCGATCCGCGCCTGTAGCATCAGCGTGGGCGCGGCCGCGGGCAGCCATGTCACGACTGTGGAGGGGTTGGCGCAGGGCGGGCGGCTGCATGCGGTGCAGTCGGCATTTTTGGCTGCGGGCGCGCTGCAGTGCGGCTACTGCACGCCGGGCATGATCATGTCGTCGGTTGCGCTGTTGGATGCCCACCCCCAGCCCAGCGCCGCCGAAATCCTGCACTTCATGCAGGACAACATCTGCCGCTGCGGCTCCTACACGCGCATCCTGGCCGCCATCCAAGCTGCGGCGCAGGCTCCAGCCGGTCAGCCTGCGGCGGGCTTGGGCGATGACCATCCCCCCGTACCTTGGACCGGCGGCAGTGCGCCCGACGAGGGCATCTTTGTCGTCTATCCTGACCCTGATCTCGACGCCAGGCTGGCCGAGGCCGCCGCCGCGCAAGGCCGAGAGGCGCCGCCGGCGGAGCAGCGCCCGCTCGCCGAGATCGGGCCGTGGCTGCATCTGGCCGCCGACGGCAGCATGACCGTCTATGTGGGCAAGGCCGAGGTGGGGCAGGGCATCCGCACGTCGCTGGCGCAGATCGTGGCCGAAGAGCTGCGCGTGCCGGTGGCGGCGGTGCAGGTGGTGATGGGCGATACGGGCCGCGTCCCCTATGACGTAGGCACCTTTGGCAGCCGGACGACCCCGATCACCGGCGCACAGTTGTGGCGCGTGGGCGCAGCCGCGCGCGCCGTGCTGCTGGAACTGGCCGCGGCGATCTGGGGGGCCGACCCCAGCGGGCTTACGCTGGAAGCGGGCGCGGTGCGCGACCGGGAGGGAGACCGTAGCCTGAGCTTTGCCGAACTGGCGCGCGACCGCCAGATCACGCGCATCGTCCCCCCCGACCAGCCTGTTACGCCCGCATCGGCGTGGAGCGTGGCCGGCCATTCTGCGCCCAAGATAAATGGGCGCGCCTTTGTCACCGGCCAGTATCGTTTCGCCGCAGATGCGAGCCTGCCGGGGATGCTCCACGGCAAGGTCTTGCGTCCGCCCGCCTTTCACGCCGTGTTGGAGCAGATCGACACCAGCGCCGCCGAAGCCATGGAGGGCGTGACGGTCGTGCAGGACGGCGACTTTGTGGGCGTGACCGCGCCGGATGTGTTGACCGCGACCCAGGCGCTCGACCGCATCCGCGCCCGCTGGCGACCTACGCTCCAGGTGTCGCAGCCGGAGCTGTTCGACTATCTGAAGGCGAACCCCGCCGAGAGCACAGGCCGGCAGGGGCCGTACCTGTCCGAAGCGGGGTCGGTCGAGCAGGCGCTGGCCGGGGCGTATCGGACGCTGCGCGGGCGCTACACGGTGGACTATATCGCGCATGTGCCGCTGGAGCCGCGCACCGCCTTGGCGCAGTGGGAGGGGGACAGCCTGACGGTGTGGACGGGGACGCAGCGCCCGTTTGGCGTGCGCAGCGAACTGGCGCAGGTCTTTGGCCTGGACGAGCAGCAGGTACGCGTGATTGTGCCGGACACGGGGGCGGGGTATGGCGGCAAACACGCCGGCGATGCCGCGGTCGAAGCGGTGCGCCTGGCAAAAGCAGCGGGCCGGCCCGTCAAGATCGTTTGGACACGCCAGGAGGAGTTCACCTGGGCCTATTTCCGGCCCGCCGGGCTGATCGAGCTGACCAGCGGCGTGGACGCGGCGGGCCGTTTGGTGGCGCTGGAGCATCTCAACTATAACTCCGGCGCAGCGGGGATCGAGACGCTCTACACGGTTCCGAACCGGCATATCGAGTACCACCCCGCCGAGTCGCCGCTGCGCCAGGGGGCCTATCGTGCCCTATCGTCGACGGCCAACCACTTTGCACGCGAGACGCATATTGACGAACTGGCGCATCTCCTGGGGCTAGACCCGCTGGAGTTGCGGCTGCGCAACCTGGCCGACCCGCGCATGGTGGCGGTCTTGACTGCCGCGGCGCGGGGGTTTGGCTGGGGGGAATGCGCCCCGGAGCCGCATCACGGCGTGGGGCTGGCAGGCGGCTTTGAGAAGGGGTCGTATGTGGCGGCCTGCGTCGAGGTCTATGTCAACCCGGCCAACCGCCAGCCCAAGGTGCTGCGCGTGGTGGAGGCGTTTGACTGCGGCGCGGTCCTCAAC
>QEUY01000757.1 GCA_003577365.1 Chloroflexota bacterium
CAGCCTCACCCTGATCGGCGGCTTCAACCGCGCCTGGGGCTTGCCGCTGCCCCAGCGCCATGCGCTTGCGCCCGGCAGCGTCTTTGTCTTTGAGGTCGCAGGCCCGCTGCCCGCGACCCTGGCGGCCAAGCTGGCCGCGCTCGAAGACGCCGGGATCGGCGAACAGCGCGGCGACGGCTGCGGCCGCGTGGCGGTCAACTGGCAGCAGCGCCCGGCGCTCACCTACACCGTCAGCACGCTCGCTTACGCCACGCAGGAAGCCCTGCTGCCCGAGGCCGATCAGCCGCTGGCGCGCAGCCTGGGCGAGCGGATTTTGCGCGCCGAACTGGAGATCGCGCTCGCCGAGCGCATCCACGCGCGCTCCTTGGCCAACCGGGAGGCGATACGCAACAGCCTGCTCAACCGGCTGCGCAGCGCTGCGCGCGCCCGCCTGGCCGAGCTGCAACAACTCCCGCCTGCCGAGGCTGCCGCCCTGACCTTGGCGGACGCAACCAAGCCCTTCCTCCAGCCGCTGCACGAGCTGGTGGACGGGCTGGAGCGCCCCGCCGCCGAGCAACTGCAGCGGGCGCGCTTCTGGAGCAGCCGCAAAGGGGAACAGACGCGCCTGAGCGCCTGGCTGCGCACCCGGCTGACCCAAGTAGATCAGCTTTGGGTCGACGAAAATCTGGGCGGGACGCCCATGCTGGAGCTTGGGGGCGTCAAGGTGACCGCGCCGCCGATCTGGCTGGTGGAGTATACGCTGCGGCTGATCGACGGCGTCTTGGCCCAGGCGGCGCGTACCCCCCGGCAAACGCCGGCCCAAGACCAGACGCACAAGCAGGCACAGGGATAAACTATGGCCGGAGCCACCTGGACGCGCAGCCGGCGCATCTGCCGGCGCATCGAAGTGGAAGGCACGCTGACGCTGCTCACGCCGGCCAGCTTTGGCGGCGAAGCCGCGGGCGTGACCGATATGCCGCTCTTGCGCGACCCGCTGCAGGGCGTGGCCTTGTTGCCCGGCGCGTCGATCGCCGGCGCGCTGCGCGCCGCGCTCTGGGAGCTCGAACAGGGCTATGGGGTGGACTATAACCCCAAGAACGCGCATCACCAGAAGTCGCTCGCCGTCCAGCTCTTCGGCGCCATCGCCGGCGATGCTGAAGGCATCCAAAGCCCCCTGATCGTCGACGATGCGCTCGGCGCGCCGCCCCGCACCGAAGTGCGCGACGGCGTGGCGATCAGCGCCACGACCCGCACCGCGGCGGACGACCAGAAGTTCGACATGGAACTGCTGCGCGCCGGCACGACCTTCCCGCTGCGCTTTGAACTGCTCATCTCGGCCCAGAGCGACGATGAGGCCAACGATGAGGCCAACGATGAGGCGGGTGATGAGGCCAGTGATGAGGCCGCCACTGCCGACAATGGCACGCCCCTGCGCCGCGCGCTGGCGCAGGCGTTGGCCCTGTTGGAAACGCGGGGCGAGATCCACTTGGGCCGGCGTAAACGCCGCGGTTTTGGCGAATGCCAGGCCGGCGACTGGCGCGTGCGCGAATGGGACCTGACCACGGCGCCGGGGCTGCTGGACTATTTGGCCGGCGCCGGGACGCCGCGCGCGGGCCGGCCGATTAAGGAGTTGCTCTACCCCGCGCCGGCGCAGCCGCCGGCAGATGTGGACCGCCGTGCCTACTTCCGGCTGCGCGCCACCTTTGCCTTGGAAAGCTCGCTGCTCATCCGCGCCGCCGAAGGAGCTGTCGCTGGGCCGGACGCCCAGCATCTGCAGCGCCCCGGCCTCGACGCAGCGCCCAGTGCTACCTCCTGGACGCCGCTGCTGCCGGGGACGAGCTTGGCCGGCGCGCTGCGCGCCCGCGCCCGGCGCATCGCCCAAACGCTGCATGGCAATGACGGCGCACGATTGGTGGATGACCTCTTTGGCCGCATCCCCCCCGCCGGCAAACAGGAGACGGATGCACCGGGGCGGCGGGCTGCGCCGCCCGAGCGCTATCCCGCTGGGCGTGTTGAGGTGTCCGAGCGCCCGATTGTCGAGACCGAGCCGGGCGGAATCAAGACGCTGGTGCAGACACGCATCCGCATCGACCGGCTGACCGGCGGCGTGCTCGACAGTTTTCTGTTCGAGGAAGCGCCGCTCTTTGGCGGGACGCAAAGCCAGGTCAAGATCGACGTGCGGCTGCGCGCGCCCAGCGACGCCGAGATCGGCTTGCTGCTCCAAGTGCTCAAAGACCTCTGGCTGACAGACCTGGCGCTGGGCGGCGAGTCGGGGGTGGGTCGCGGGCGGCTGGTCGGGCTGTCGGCACGCCTCACCCACCGGCGCGTCGTGGACGGCCACGGCCAGTGTGCACGCTGGCGGTTTACACAAAGCTGGGACGGGCGCGCCCGCGGCTCGCTGGTCTTCGACCCCAAGAAAGCGCAACCTGCCGGGTTGGAGCGCTTTGCCACGGCGTTGCGCCAATGGAAACTCGAAAGCGCCAACCGCCCGCCGTCCGGCGCAGACGGCCAGCCGCAAGGAGACGCCGCATGACCCGCACGATCCGGCAGACCGACCG
>QEUY01000758.1 GCA_003577365.1 Chloroflexota bacterium
CGCTTGGCGCGCCGGATATACCCATAGGCGATCTGCGCGTGACCAGGGCTGCTTATTCGAGGCCAAGATAGGCCCGCTGTACAAGAGGGTCGTTGCGCAGCGCCTCTGCCGTGTTGGTCAAGACAATCTCACCCGTCTGCAGCACATAGCCGCGGCTGGCGATTTGCAGCGCCATCTGCGCGTTTTGTTCGACGAGCAGGATCGTCGTGCCGCCGCGGTTGATCTGCTGGATGGTCTCGAAGATGATATCTACCAGCAGCGGGGCCAACCCCATTGACGGCTCGTCGAGCAGCAGCAGGCTGGGCTTGGACATCAGGGCGCGGCCGATCGCCAGCATCTGCTGCTCGCCGCCGCTCATCGTCCCCGCCACCTGTTTGCGCCGCTCCTGCAGCCGGGGGAAGATGGCGAAGACCTGCTGGATGTCTTGGGCAATCGCCGCTTTGTCGGAGCGATGATAGGCCCCCATCTCCAGGTTCTCGGTGACGGTCAGCTTGGCGAAGACGCCGCGGCCTTCGGGGACCATGGCGACGCCGCGGCTGACAAGTTCGTGCGGTTTGTAGTGGGTCAGGTCTTTGCCCTGCAGCGTGATGTGGCCGATGCGCTGGCGCATCAGCCCGCAGATCGTGCGCAGGGTGGTGGTCTTGCCCGCGCCGTTGCCGCCGATCAAGGTCACGATCTCGCCCTCGTCGACGGCGAGCGAAATGCCCTTGAGCGCATGGATCTTGCCGTAATAGGCGTGAACGTGGTCGAGCTCTAGCAGCGCCATAGCCTCATCCGCTCCTTAGGCGGCGTCGATGCCGGCGGCGTGGATGCGCCAATGTTTTCATACGCGGGGGATTGATGCATGGGGGGCCTCATGCCGCGGGCTGCTCCACGGCTATGGCTGAGGCCCCGGCCTCGCCCATGGCCCCGCGGCCCAGGTAGGCTTCGATCACGCGCGGGTTCTTTTGGATCTCCTGCGGCGCGCCTTCGGCGATCTTCTGCCCATAGTCCAGCACGGTGACATATTCGGAGATGCCCATCACGACGCGCATGTCGTGCTCGATCAGCAGGATGGTGATCCCCAGCTCGTCGCGCAGACGGCGGAAGAAGCGGGTCATGTCCTGGGTTTCGCGCGGGTTCATGCCCGCCGTCGGCTCGTCGAGCAAGAGCAGCGAGGGTTTGCTAGCCAAGGCGCGCGCCAGTTCCAAGCGCCGCTGGTCGCCATAGGGCAGGTTTTTGGCCAAGAGGTCGCCCTTGCCGCGCAGCCCCGCAAAGTCGAGCAGCCGCCGCGCTTCGTCTTCGGCGGCCTGTTCCTCGCCGCGCGTGTGGCGTGTGCCAAAGATCGCGCCCAGCGGGCTGCTGGTGAGATGCGGCTCTTGGCCCACCATGATGTTCTCGATGGCGGTCATGTTGTTGAACAGGCGGATATTCTGGAAGGTGCGCGCGATGCCCAGCCGGGTGATCTGGTCGATGGTGCGCCCCTTGAGCGGGTGGCCGTCAAAGACCATCTCGCCGTCGTCGATCTGATAGAAGCCCGTGATGCAGTTGAAGAAGGTACTCTTGCCCGCGCCGTTGGGGCCAATGATGCTGACGATACTGTGGCGCGGGATGGCGAAGCTGTCGATGCTGACGGCAATCAGCCCGCCAAAGCGTTTCATCACATTTTTGCATTCGAAAATCGTGTTCGCCATGCTCAGTCTCCTGCCGGCGCCAGTTCGGGTTCGTCGTGCAGCTCACGGCGGCGCGTGGCCGAAGGCCACAGCCCCTCCGGTCGTTTGAGCATCATAAAGACCAGCAGGATGCCATAGAAGAGCAGCCGGTATTCGGCGAACTCGCGCAGCAGCTCCGGCAGGCCGACCAGCACCAACGCGCCGACCACGATGCCCGGAATGCTGCCCATGCCGCCGACGATGATCACCGCCAGGATGTTGATCGAGATCAGCAGGCTAAAGCTGTGTGGGAAGATGGTGCCCAGCTTGACGGCGAAGATGGCCCCGGCCAGGCCGCCGCTGGCCGCGCTCAAGGTGAAGGCCAGCAGCTTGGTCATCATGGTGTCGATGCCGGCGGATTTGGCGGCGTCTTCATCCTCGCGCATCGCCATCCACTGCCGGCCAATGCGCGAGTTGTTCAGCCGCACCGAGACAAAGAGCACCAGCAACGAAGCAGCCAGCAGCAGATAGTAGATCGTTTCGGGAGTGCCAAAGACGATTGGCCCCAGCCGGGCGTTGGGGATCTGCAGGACGCCCTGCGCGCCGCCGACCCAGGGCTTGAGCCAGTCCGACAGCACCAGCAGACGGATGATCTCGCCAAAGCCGAGCGTGGTGATCGCCAGATAGTCGCCGCGCATGCGCAAGACGGGCAAGGCCAAGATGCCGCTGCTGATCATGGCGGCCACGATGCTGAGCGGCAGCACCAGCCAGAAGTTGAGATGGCCGATGCCCAGAGGGCCGGTCGAGGTCAGCAGCCCCATGACATAGGCCCCCACCGCAAAGTTGGCGACATAGCCCAGGTCCAACAGACCGGCCAGCCCCACGGCCATGTTCAGGCCC
>QEUY01000759.1 GCA_003577365.1 Chloroflexota bacterium
CTGCAGCCCTATATCGACGTCAGCACGGCGATCAAGGTTGACGACCTGGCGGCGGCCAATAACTACTATCGCTCCAGCGGCGGCGCGCTCGATATCGGCAGCGGCGATGTCTACGGCATGGTCAAAGACTGGTCGCCCGATCTCACCATTTGGGTCAACCTCGACCAGATCGAAGAGGTCGGTCTGCCCACGCCCAGCTTTACCGAGCCGATGGACTATACCGAGGTGCGCGCCTATGGCGAGGCGCTGACCAAGTTTGACGGCGATCGCTCGGTGCGCCGTGGCTTTGATACCCAGATGCCCTGGGTGGACCGCATCTGGATGGTGTGGCTGGAGGGGTTGGGGCAGTCGCTCTTTAGCGAAGATTTCACCAAGATGGACCTGGTGGAGAATGAAGCGGCGCGCGAGGCCGTGCGCTATCACTATGACCTGGCCGCCGACAAGATCAGCTCCAGCCCCATCAACCCCAGCCCTTCCTGGGCGGGCCAGGATTTTGCCAACGGCGAACTCTCGATGGTGCAGTATGGCTTCTGGTTTAGCGGCGGGCTGATGATCTGGGCCGGCGACGAGATGAAGCAACAGATCGAGGAGGGCCGCCTGGTCATGCTGCCTTCGCCGACCTGGAAAGGCGTGCGCCGTGGGCCGACCATCACCGCCACCGGTTCGATTGTCACCGGCGCCACCCAAAACCCGGACGAGGCCTACAAGGTCTTTGAATGGTACAACGCGCTCGAACCGGCGCAGAACCGGGCGGCGAGCGGCTGGGGCGTGCCCGCGCTCAAATCGATGTACGACGCCATCCCCAAGGACGGGCCGTATCGCTCGCAGGTGTGGAGCGTGTTGGAGGCCGAGTTCGAGTTTGCCGAGACCACCGTGCGTTTCAACCCCTATCTGCAAGGCGGCGAGCCGGGCGTGGCGGCCAGCCTCTTCCTCCAGTTCTATGAACAGGTGCTCAAGGGCGATTTGACCTTTGACGAGATGCTGCAACAACTGGAGTCGGAGACCAATCTCGCCCTCCAGGACGGCATCGACCAGATCGGGGCCTGACTGTGCAGACGCCCGCGCGGCCTGCGCTGCCCGCAGGCCTAGGCCAACGCCGACTAGGCCAACGCCGATACATACACCATGACTAACCTCACTCAAGCGCGCCGCCCTGCCTATGCCGCCGAACCGAGCAAACGGTTTTGGCGGCCGCGCGGGCGGCGCGCCGCCCGTGTGCTGGCGTTCTACGCCATGATCAGCCCCTGGCTGATCGGGTTTGTGCTGTTGGGGGTGATCCCGCTCGTCGTCGGCCTGCTCGCCTCGTTTACCAACTACGACGGGCTAAACGTCGACGCCTTCAAGTGGATCGGGGGGCGCAACTACAGCCGCGTCTTTCAAGACTCGGAGGCGATCCACGCCTTTCGGCGCACGCTGCTGTGGAGCGCGCTCAACGTGCCGATCTGGCTGGCGCTCTCGTTCACCTTGGCGTTGATCCTCAACCAGAGCATCCGTGCGCGCGGCTTTTTCCGCACGCTCTTCTATCTGCCGAGCATTGTGCCCGCCGTGGGGGCCGTGTGGGCGTGGCGGCTGCTGCTCGACCCCAACAACGGCGTGGTCAACGCCCTGATCAGCCTCTTCCGCCCCGGCACGGCCATCCTGTGGACCACCGACTATGCGCTGCAGTCGCTCACCATGATCGCCGTTTGGCAGGGGGCCGGGGTCGGCATGGTTATCTTCTTGGCCGGGCTGCAGGGCATCCCGCGTGAACTGGAAGAGGCGGCCTTTTTGGACGGCGCGTCGACGCTGCAGTCGTTTCGCTATGTCACGATCCCGCTGATGACGCCGGTGATCTTTTTTCAACTGGTGCTGGCGATCATCGGCTCGCTGCAGCAGTTCGCCCTGCCGATGTTGTTGGCGGGCGGGCGCATGGGGTCCGTGCCGCCGCGCGACGCCTACTTCTTTGTCGTCCATGTGATGCGCCAGATCTTCACCTTTTCGCGCTTTGGCTACGGTCTGGCGCTGTTGTGGCTGCTCTTCATCGTCATCGTCGTGCTGACGTTGATCGTCTTCCGGACCAGCCGCTATTGGGTGCATTACGAAGTGGATATTGCAGGAGAGACAAAATGACGGCGAACGCAGGCCGGCGCGCGACCCCCAGCCCGCAGCGAGACCGCATCGCCAAGCGCCTGCGCGCTTCGGTCTCGTATGTGATCCTCTATGCGACCACGCTGGTGATGCTGACGCCGATTGTCTGGATGATCCTTTCATCGCTCAAGTCTGAATCCACCTACGCGCGCTATCCCCCCGTGCTCATCCCTGACCCGATCCTGTGGGAGAACTACCTGCACGCCTTTACCTGGATTCCGTTTTGGCGCTACGCCTGGAACTCGACCTTTCTGGCGACGATGTTTTCGCTGCTCACGGTCTTTACGAGCGCCATGGTGGGTTTTGCCTTTGCGCGGCTGGAGGCGCCGGGCAAGGGCAAGCTCTTTGGCATCGTGATCTCGTTGTTGATGGTGCCGGCGATCGTGACGGTGATCCC
>QEUY01000760.1 GCA_003577365.1 Chloroflexota bacterium
CCCAACAGCAAGCTGGTCTATCTGCCCACGTCGGGCCACATCACCACCTATGCCACCGCTTGCGGCGCGCAGATTGCGACCCAGTTTATCGTCGACCCCGCCGCGCCCCTGGACACATCGTGCATCGACACCCTGGTCGCGCCGCGGTTCTATGTGCCGCAGTTGCTGGTGGATGCTCCCACGAGGCCGGTTCTGATCCCGGCGCAGGAGGGAAGCGAGATCGTGGGCACGCTGCTGCCCGCCCACTGGCGGCAGCGCCCGGCGGACCCGGTCCTCTTTGGGCCGTTTGAGGCCAGCCAGATCATCGCCTTCTTTGCGGGCGAAGATACAGGCGGCCCGCTGAGCACGCTGCTCCACCTGCTCGCCGAGAGCGAAGCAGGCGATGTCGAACAGTGGAGCACGGGCGATCTGACCTGGGAGGTGTTGACCGTGCCCGACACCGGCACACGCTTACAGGTCTTTGCCGCGCGCCGCCACAACCAAAGTATCTACACAGTGGCGCTGGACGGCATCTTCATCGACCCGGAAGGGGTGGTGGAGACGGTTCTCAAACCGGCGCTGGCGGCCCACCGCGTGGGCGACGAAGCCCTGGCCTATTTCCAGGCCGTGCGCTTGGAGCCGCCCGACGAAGAGGTCGTCTTGCACACGCGGCTGCTGCCCGGCTGGATGCCCGCGCCGGACGCGCCGCTGACCTATATGGACCCGGCGGGCTTTGTGGATGTGACCGTGGCGGTGATGCCGCGTGGGGTGATCGCGGCCAAGCTGGCGGGCGAGATCACCGGCGAAGAGGAGCCGCTCGTCGAGCGCATCGTGGTGGGCGAGCGCACCTGGGCGCTCTTTGCCAGCTATGGCGCGCGCGGGGCCTATGTCCACGCCCTGACCCAAGACCGCCACGGGAGCTATCTGCTGACGTTAGGGCTATATGGCGCATACTACGATCCGTGGATCGAGGGGGTGGATCTGCTCTATCCCATGATGGTAGGTTTCGATGTGACGCGGCGCTAGGGTAACCATCTAGGGAAGCCGGTAGCGCCGCACCTGGACGCCGTGGAAGTCGGCCTGCTCGATCAAGACGCCGTGTTGCTCCAGCCAGCGATCCATCAGGTGGCGCTGGTCCCACATCTCGACCTCGCTGCGCAGCAGCCAGATGTCGGCATGGCCCGCGGTGCGCGCCCGCATCTGCCGGTCGACCTCCTGGACGGAGGCGTCGTCGGGCCAGCCGTGGTTGGTCCACAATCCCTCCATCCACACGCCGAGCCGCGCATCGCTGCCCTCGAACGGCCGCGGGCCAAAGTCGCTGGTGTAATAGCGATAGGCGTATTGCAGATGCGGGATCTGCAAGATGAGCAGCGTATCGGGGCCGCGCCGCGCCGCCACATAGCGCACGCCGTCGCGCAGGTCATATTTGGTCGTCACGCTCTTTTGCTGCCATCCGGCATAGAGCCAGAAGCCCACCACATAGACCACCAACGCCGCGGCCAGCAGCCGGCCCAAGACCCCGCCATGGCGGCGCACGACCTCTACACCTAGCGCCAACAGCAGCATGAGCGCGGGCGCGATCCAGATCACATAGCGGTCGGTGAAGATCGGCTGGCGCAAGCTCAACGCGTAGATGCCCAGCACCGGCGTCACGGCCCATGCCGCCAGCAGCGCAAAGCGCCGCCAGGGGGCCAACTGCGGCCCGCCGGATACGGCTCCGGGCGCGATCTCGCCCATGCCAAGCAGCAGCCCCGCCGCGCCCAGAAACAGGATCGGCGCCAGCCAGCCGAGATCGCCGGGCGGCATAAAGCCCCGGCTGTGGTTATAGAGCAGCGTGCGCGCCATGTCGTCCAGCGGCGTGAAGGAAAAACCGGTGCGCTTGCTGTTGTCGGTCAGCAGGTCCCACTGCCACCAGACCATCGGCACATAGGGCAGGGTCAACCCGGCCAGCGCCAGCCCATAGCCGCGCCAGTGGCGGCGGGCGGCGGGCCAGGCCAGCACGAACCAAAGCAGATGTAAGGGAAAGAGCAAGATCAGCAGCAGGTGGGTATACAACCCCGCCGTGACCGTCGCCCAGTAGGCGAGCCAGGGCCGCCAGCCGCCGCGCGCGATCCCCTCCAGCCACCACCAGGTCGCCAACAAGACCAGCGTGGTGATGAGGGCATACATCTTGCCCTCTTGGCTGTACCAGAGCTGATAGGGGTTGAAGGCGAAAAAGAGCGCGCCCAGGAGCGCAGCCCGATCTTGTGCGCTGCGCGCTTGGGCATGGGTCTGCGCCGCCCGCCGCGCGTGTTCCGCCGGCCCGACCAGCGTGTCGGGCAGATGCAGCGGCAACAGCTTGCGCCCCACCTGCCAGACCAGGATCACGCCCAGCGTGCCCGCCAGCGCCGACGGGTAGCGCAGCGCAAACTCGCTGCTGCCCACCAGCCCAAACCACGGGCGCAGCGCCAGAAAATAGAGCGGCCCATTTTGCCCAGGGCTAAGAAACATGCGCAGCGTCTCCGGCAGGTGACGCGTGGCGAAGTAGATGGCGTCTACTTCCAGCAGCGAGGGACGGCGCGTCATGGCAAGCTGTCGGGCCAGTCGTCGGGCCTCTGATCCGCGGGGCGCATCTCTTCTGCCGGTGGGGGGGCCACCAACGCCCCATCCTCCAGGTCGCCTGCGATCAGATCAAAACGTCGTCGCTCCTGCTGGCGGAAGAAAAGGCCGGCGACCACTCCGGCGGCGACAAAGAAGATCAACGATCCGGCCAAGAACCAGATCCAGCCGGCGGTGAGCAGAAAGGAATCCAGCATGGTGGCGGCGAACATCACATAATCGGGCGTCGGCGTGGCGGTGGGCGGCACGACGGGACGCTGGCCGGGGGGCAGTTGGCCCGGCAGCGGCTCCGGCGTTTCAGCCCCTGATGTTTCAGCTTCGGGCGTGTTGGTCACGACCACGACCACCAGCGCGGGGGTCGGCGTGGGCGGCAGTTGGGGCTGCGCCGGCGTGGGCGTTTCCAACGGCGACTCGAAGATCGGTTGGGGCGTTGGGGCTGCTCCGGGGCGGGCACAAAGAAGCCGTCGGAGGGGGGCATCTCCAGCGGCGACCCGAACTGCGCCGCCGCAGCCGTGGCAGTGGCCGCTTCTGCGGTCAACGTCACCGCCAGGAAGGCGGGGTCGACAAAAGGGGTAGGCGGCAGTTGCGGCTGCGCCGGCGTGGGCGTCTCCAACAGCGAGATGGCATAGCTGCGTGTCGGCGTGGGGGTGGGCGTCTCCGGCGTAAAGGTCGGCGTCGGCGTCTCGGTCGGCGTAGGTGGGATCGGCGTGAGCGTCGGCGTCCAGGTGGGAAAG
>QEUY01000761.1 GCA_003577365.1 Chloroflexota bacterium
TCTTTTTGGCGGCGGGCAGCCTGCTGCTGCCTTTCGTCGCCCACTACATCACCAACATGCTCCAGGTCTGGCTGGAGCTGCGCCTGGAGAGCACGGCCCGCGCAAACTAGGCCGCGGTCACCTCGTCACCCATTTCATCAGCCAGGGCATCCCCCGCGTCGTCGGCCCGCCGCGTCGATGGCATGGCCGGCGCATGGTCATACAGCCCGGCGCGACGGTTGCGCCGGATCTGCATCAAATCCATGACCATGGTTACCGTATCGTGGATCGGGCGCACCCGGCTGTCCGCGCCATAGTACCAGTGGACGGGGATCTCCAGGATCCCCAGCCCGTGGTGTTGGGCAATCGTCAGCAGTTCGACGTCGAACCCCCAGCCGTTGATGCGCTGCAGCGGGAAGATCAGATGCGCCGCCTCGCGGCCAAAACACTTGAAGCCACACTGCGTATCGTGAATGCCGGGGACGGCCATCCAGCGCACCAACAGGTTAAAGACCCGCCCCATCACATGGCGATAGATCGGCTCCTCATGGCGCACCGCGCCCCGGATCTCGCGGCTGGCAATGGCGATGGCATAGCGCCGCGGGTCGAGCCGCGGCGGCAGAAAGCGCACCGCTTCCTCGATCGGCACGGCCAGGTCGGTGTCGGTTACCAGCAGATAGTCGCCGCACGCCGCCATGACGCCATGCTTCACGGCGTTGCCCTTGCCCTTGGCGCTGTGCAGCAAGTGCACGTCGAATGGGTCATCGGGGCGCAGATGGGCGGCGCGGAATTCCTCGACCACTGCCGAGGTGCGGTCGGTCGAACCGTTTTCCACCACAAGCACCTCCGACCGATAGGGCTGGCGGCGCAGAAAATCGGCGATGCGGGTTAAGGTTGGCGGCAGCCGTTTCTCTTCGTTATAGGCAGGAATGATGATGCTGAGAAACGGCAGCGGGTTTTTGTCGCTCACAAAAGCAGGGTTCCACCCTAGTTCATCAGGCTCGTCAAGGCGAGATAGGAGCAAATCTGGACAAGCAGCGCGCCGGCCCACAACATATACGCGCCGATGCGCTGCTGCTGGAAGGCCAGCCACGCTCCCCAGAGGCCGTTGATCGCCCACGCCAGAAAGCCGACCGCAGGCAGCAAAAAGAGGGCCGACTTCTCGCGCACCACATCCGGCAGGCCATCGCTATTGTAGTGAAAAGCCAGGGCGTCGGGCAAATTCGGAAAGCGCACCATCAAAATTCCGAAGAGGAGCAGCGCCCCCACCAGCCCAGCTCCCAGCAGCGCCGGCCCCAGCCGCTCGCCCCCAAAGACGCGGTCCCACAGCGAGGAGCGTACGCGCGTCAGTTCGACCTTGGTCACCGGCCCCAGCCGGTAGCGCGTCTGCACCCCGTCCAAAAAAGCCGCCGCGTTCTGCGGCGAGACGGCAAAGACCGCTTCGCCGGTGTCCAAGAGCAGACACTGCTCCAGCGGCTGGGTGGCGACCATCTGTACCTGCTTCATCCCCACCGTGATGGCGCGGCCCAAGAACGGGGCGGGCCAGCGCAGCGCTTCGCCTGGGCCAAGGTTGGGCAGCCCGCCTTGGATGATGCGGCGCACCCGATGCAGCGGGATCACCTGCTTGGTGTTGGCCCAGCTCAAGGTGATGGCGTTGCGGTCGACCCAATACTCCATGCTGAACGCAGCCCAAGTGCGATAGAGCACATAGACCAACAGCAGCAGACTGCCCACCCCGGCAAAGACCAAGACAAACTTGATCCAATCGATGGGCCGCCGCCCCATCCAGATCAGAAGCAGCAGGTCGATCACCACGATCCAAAAGGCGATCAGCAGCCCCTCCCAGCGGGTGCGGCACGGAACCGGTTTATAGACCATCGCTGTTTCGATTCACCCCGCCTACTCACCCCGGTCTACAGACGCCGGCACGGGCCGAAGATCCAGCCGCAGATCCCATGCGTCCAGGTCGCCCAAGAAAGCATAGTTGGTCATGTCCAGCGTGATCGGCGTCACGCTGACAAAGCCGTTCGCCACCGCGCCCACGTCTGTGCCGTCGTCGTGGATGTCCACCGGCCGGCCACCGCCCAGCCAGTAATAAGGGCGGCCATAGGGGTCCTCACGGCGGATCAACTCGTCGTTGGGATATTGGCGGCTGCCGATGCGCGTGATGTGCAGCCCGCGCAGCGCGGCAGGCTCCACCCCCGGCACGTTGACGTTGAGCAGCGTCTGCGACGGCAGCCCGCGCAGCAAGACCTGCTCGCCCAGCTGCGCGGCGATCTCGGCGGCGCGCCGGTGGATCGCCTGCAAGTCCACCGCGGTCTGGCCGGGGCCAACCGTACTGACCGCGATCCCCGGCATCCCCTTGATCGTCGCTTCCATGGCGCAGGCAACCGTCCCGCTGTAGGTGACGTCGATGCCCAGGTTATAGCCGGCGTTGATGCCGCTCACCACCAGGTCGGGCACTGCGCCCAGCACGCCCGCCGCAGCCAGGGCCACGCAGTCGGTAGGGCTGCCGCTGCTGCAGTAGGCCTCGCTGC
>QEUY01000762.1 GCA_003577365.1 Chloroflexota bacterium
CATAGCCTTGCACAAAGGCCGTGGCCAAGACGGCAGCGCGGTTGGGTGTGCAGCGCGCCTGCCAGGCGCGCAGGTCACAGTGGATCAGGAAATTCGCCACGTCCAGGCTGGCTTCGCCCCAGGCCAGCGTGTCAAAATCCAGCAGCCCCAGCGCCGCGCCTGCATCGTCGGGCTGGCCGACAAACTGCTTGTCATAACAGTCGCGATGCAGCGGGACATAGGGGTCGGGGTCCCCGGCGAGCAAAGCGGCTTGCCGCGCCGGTCGCCAGCGGTCGAGATAGGCGCGCAGCCGCGGCGCCACCCAGTCGAGCCGCTGTAGCTGGCCTGCCAGCGTTTGGGCGGCGGCGCGGGCGTCGTAGAGGGCCGTGCGCGACAGATCGCTTTGGTGCAGCGCGGCGACCGCGGCCCCGGCCTGCCGGCCCAAGCGGGCCAACTGCTCGACTGGACAGGCGTCGTCGCCCAGCCAGGCCAACAGAGAGCGGCCCGGCAGCGCGGCCGTCATGACCAGACCGGCTGCAGGATTGACCGCCACGACTTCAGGTGTGTGCGCGCCGCGGTCTGCCAGCGCGGCGCGCACACGGCGCAGCTTCTCGGCCAAGGGCGCGGCGCGTGCAGGCCGCACGACTTTGGCATAATGGGAGCCGCTCGCCAGCCGCACCACGGCGCGCTGTTCGGGATGGTGGGCGATCAGCGCCGCGCCCGCTTGGCAGAGTGCGGCCAGATGGGGCAGTTTGCGGTCGACGCCGCCGACCTGCCAGAGCAGTTGGTGATGGGGCAGCACGACCACTTGGCCGGCGCTCCAAGCCGTGCGGCGCGTGGCGCGCACCGCCTGGGCGTGGGCTGCGGGGTCGGCGAACCACTGGCCTGTCACCTCTCGCCCCTCGGCGTGGACATAGCGCACCAGCGCGTGGCCGTCATTGCGCGGCGTGATCCGGCTCAGGGTCCAGAGACCGGCAGGCAGCCCGGCGCGCAGCGCGCAGTTCCGATCCAATTCGACCAGGCGCAGGGCCGCGATGGGTTCGGCGTAGTCGTCCAGCGGCACAACAGATGGGAGTGAAACGGGGTTCGACAATCCCATAGACTTCTTCGTGATCGATCCGTCGGTCAGTGAGCCTTCAGTTCGCTACAGGCCGGTTAGCCGGTCATAGGCCGCATCATACCACAAAGCGCCCGCGCGGGGTGAGATGGAGAGGAGCGCGGCTCACGCGCCTTCCCACAGGCGCAGATCGGAGGGCGCGGCCTGCCGTCGCGCCGCGCGCGGCAGCCAGGCGAGCGACTCCTCCACCGTGCCGCGCGGCACATATTCCAGGCCGATAGAACCGGTGTAGCCTGCCGCCTCCAGCGCGGCGAGCACGTTGCGGAAGTTGATCTCACCGCTGCCGGGCTGGTGGCGGTCGGGCGCGTCGGCGATCTGCACATGGCCGATCCAGTCGATGTGCTGCCGGATCGTAGGGATCAGGTTGCCTTCCATGCGCTGCATGTGATAGAGGTCATATTGGCAGCGCACCTGCGGCGCGTCGACGGCGCGGCAGATCGCCAGCATGTCGTCCATACGGCTGAGCAGGAAACCGGGCGCGTCGTAGACGTTGAGCGCCTCCACCGTGGCGACGACGCCGGCCCGTTCCAGATGGGGCAGCGCCCAGAGCAGATTTTCCACGGCGCAGTCGATCTGCGCCGCGCGCGCCAGCTCGGGCAGCCGTGTCCCGGCCACGGCGTGGATGCGCCGGCAGCCCAGCCGCTCGGCCAGGTCGACCGCGGCCAGCATCGCCTCACGCCACCAGTCGCGCCGCGCCGGGTGGCTGAGAAAGCCGCGGTCGCCGGCGGCCATGTCGCCGGCGTTCATGTTAAAGAGCGCGACCTCGACCCCGGCGTCTTCTTTGGCCGCGACCAGTGCGTCGACGTTGCCGTCGGCAGGCCAAAAGAACTCTACTGCGCCAAAGCCCAGATCGGCGGCGCGTTGAAAGCGCGCCAGCGGCGGCACATCGGTCAGCGTCATGGCGAGGTTAATATCAAAGCGCAGCATGGTCAGCCTTTCTCGGTGGCCGGGACGATGGGTTATTTCCCGCTTCTTTGCGGCCTCTGCGGCCCTTACGGTTTTTCTCTCCGCTAGTATACCCGAAAGGCCGTGCGCCGGGACGAATGCCCCGTCATTTTAGGGACAGACGGGGCGGCGATCTGCGCATGGCTTTGCGCGTATAATGAAGAGAGGCGCGCTGCCGGTGCACCGCGCCTTCCCCAAGGAGCCTGTCATGGCCGAACCGCTGACCAAGCTTTATATCGAAGTGACGACGGCCTGTAATTTGGACTGCGTGATGTGCGTGCGCCGCGTCTGGCGCGAGCCGGCGGGCATTATGCCGCGGCGCACTTTCGCCGCGCTCATGGACCAGGTGGCCGCGTTGCCCGCGCCGCCGATCATCCACCTGAGCGGCTATGGCGAACCCACGACCCGCCCCGATTTTCTGGAGTTGATCCGGCTGGCAAAGACCACCGGAGCCAAGGTGGAGGTGACC
>QEUY01000763.1 GCA_003577365.1 Chloroflexota bacterium
TACGACGGCTGGGGGTTGCACCTCTGGGGCGACGGTCTTGGTGACGGGGTAGGCACGGACTGGGATAGCCCGCGCCCCTTTGACGGCATCGACGATTTCGGCGCCTTCTGGAATGTGCCAATCAAAGAGGTAAACCAGCCCGTCAACTTTATCATCCACAGAGGCGATGAGAAAGACCCCGGCCCCGACCAGAGCATGAACCCCAGCGAGGGCAGCGACGTCTGGGTCAAGTCAGGCGACGAGACGGTCTACCGGCAGCGGGGCGCGGCGGAGAATATCGCCACCATCCACTATCACCGCCCGGCGGGCGACTATGGCGACTACAGCAGCAATAACTTTAACGACTTCTGGGGCCTCCACACCTGGCTCGGCGCCGATGACCCTACCTGGGCTACCCCGCGCAAAGCCACGGGACAAGACCTCTTTGGCGTCTTCTTTGAGGTGCCGCTCTTTGAGAATGCCGCTGAACTGGGCTACATCCTCCATCGCGGCGACGAGAAGGACCCCGGCCCCGACCAGTTCCTCAACTTTGCTACGTACGGCTACGAGGTCTGGCAACTCCAGGGCGCCGACCCCGAGAAGCCCTACATTCTGCCCATCTTGCGCGGAGCAGTGGGCGGCGGTGACCTGAGCAAGCAGCGGGCGCACTGGCTCACTCAGAACACCATCGCCTGGAACGTAGACTTCGACCCCAGCCTGCGCTATACGCTCCGCTATGCAACCGAGGGCGGCATCGCCCTGGCGAACGGCGCCATCAGCGGCGGGCAGGAGATCGAACTGACGCACGCCGGCCCTCTCAGTGCCGAGCTACAGGCCAAGTGGCCGCACCTGGCAGATTACGCCTCCTTCCAGATCGGCGAGGAGGATGCAGCCAAAGTCCCCGACATCCTCAAGGGGCAGATCGCCATCGCCGCCCGCACCGCCGACGACCTCGTCGTCAACGCCACCGGCTTGCAGATCCCCGGTGTGCTCGATGACCTCTACACCTACGACGGCGCACTCGGCGTCATCTACAATGGCGATGCGCCAACGCTGCGACTCTGGGCGCCCACGGCCAAATCGGTCAAACTGCACCTGTTCGACTCATCCACCGCAACAGATGCGGCACAGATCATCGACATGACGCCGGGCGAACAGGGCACATGGAGCGCCACCGGCGACGCCACGTGGACGGGCAAGTACTATCTCTACGAAGTCGAGGTCTATGTCCACAGCACGGGCCAGATCGAGCACAACCTCGTCACCGACCCCTACTCGGTCGGCCTGGCCATGAACAGCAAACGCAGCCTCATCGTCAACCTGGCCGACCCCGCACTCAAGCCCGCCGGCTGGGACGGCCAGACCAAACCGCCGCTGACCGCACCCGAGGATATCGTGCTCTACGAGCTGCACGTGCGTGACTTTAGCATCCACGACACGACCGTGCCAGCGGAAGTGCGCGGCGCCTTCCTGGCCTTCACCCAGGCCGAATCCAACGGCATGAAACATCTGAAGGCGTTGCGCGATGCCGGGCTGACCCATATCCATTTGCTGCCGGCCTTTGACTGCGCCACCATCAACGAGAACGCAGCCGAGCGTGTCGAACCGGACATACCCGACGCCGCACCCGATTCGCCCGAACAGCAGGCAGCGGTCACGGCCGTGGCCGACCTGGACGGTTTCAACTGGTGCTATGACCCGTTCCACTTTGGCGTGCCCGAAGGCAGCTATTCGACTGACCCAGACGGCGCGGCGCGCATCGTCGAGTTCCGCCAGATGGTGCAGGCGCTCCACGCCGCTGGTCTGCGCGTGGTGATGGATGTGGTCTACAACCACACCAATTCCAGCGGCCAGGCCGAGAAGTCGGTGCTCGACAGGGTGGTGCCCGGCTATTATCACCGCCTCAACGCCGACGGGATGGTCGAGACGAGCACCTGCTGCCCCAACACCGCCACCGAGCACGCCATGATGGAAAGGCTCATGCTCGACACGCTGGCAATCTGGGCGACCGAGTATGGCGTGGACGGCTTCCGCTTCGACCTCATGGGCCACCACCTGGTGGAGAACATGGAGAAGGTGCAGGCGCTGCTCCACGCCATCGACCCGACCATCTACATCTACGGCGAGGGCTGGAACTTTGGTGAGGTGGCCAACAACGCCCGCGGCGCCAACGCCACCCAACTCAACCTGCCCGGCACCGGCATCGGCACCTTCAACGACCGGCTGCGCGACGCCGTGCGCGGGGGCGGCCCCTTTGACGGCGGCGACGACATCGTGCGCAACCAGGGCTTTGCCACCGGCCTCTACTACGACCCCAACGCGCTCAACAGCGGCAGCGAGGCGGAGAAAGCCCGGCTGCTCCACTACGCCGACCAGATCCGCGTTGGGCTGGCCGGTAACCTGGCTGACTTCGAGTTTGTAGACCGCACCGGCGCCATCGTCAAAGGCTCGCAGATCGATTACAACGGCTCCCCCGCCGGCTACACCCAGGACCCGCAGGAGCACATCGTCTACGT
>QEUY01000764.1 GCA_003577365.1 Chloroflexota bacterium
TTGTCTGCCTCAGAGTCCATAGTGTTGATCGATCTCCGCCTGATAGGCCGCGACGCGCCCTTCCAGCACCTCGGCCAGCGTCACCTGCCGCCGCGCCAGCGACGATTCGAGCATCGCATAGGCGCAGGCCAGGTCACGCAGCCCTTCCTCGCCGCTGGTCTCCGGGTCGCGGCCCGCGGCAATTGCCCGCAGCCAGTCCAACTGCTGGATCGCATACGCGTCGGTCAGCCCCAGCGGGAAGAAACGCTTGCGTTCGTCGGGCGTGAGATTGGCTTCAAAATAGTCCAACAGCGGCGTGGCGCGGCCATGCTCGTCGGTCAGCATCCCGCCCACAATCGCGCCGGCGCTGCCATAAAAGGCCGGCGCATCAGGGATCGCCAGCGGCTTGCCGCGCCCCGCCCACGACCAGAGCAGTTGGCCGATGGCGTCATTGTCAAAGCCCACCGTCGCCAGATAGGTGTCGTCCACCTCAGCGCGCACCGTTTGCACGGCTGCGCCAGTCGCATCGTGCAGGAAGCGTTCCGGCTCAAAGGTGCGCGCCACCGCGCTCACCCAGGCCACCTCGCCAAAGACATAGCGCAGCAGGTGGAATTGATGCACACCGATGTCAATCGAACCGCCGCCGCCCCCCTCCAGCTTGCGATGCCGCCAGGGCGTCTCCGCCACCACGCGGTTGGGCGACCACAACCCGCCGATCGAGCCGGCAACCGCCATCTGCGGGCTGCCGATCTCGCCGCGCTGCACCGCCCAGCCCGCAGCGCGCGTAAAGCGCCCCTGGCGCACATTCTCAAACGTACCCGGCGTCAGCCCGCGGGCGCGCGCCTGGTCGGCCATGCGCCGCCCCGCCTTGACCGAGATCGCCAGCGGCTTCTGCGTCAGCAGGTGCGCGCCCGCCTGGAACGCCGCCCCCGCCACCTGGTGATGCAGCGCCAGCGTGGTGAAATCGTTGACCGCGTCCACCACGCCATCGTCCAGCATGGCGCGATAGTCGGTGTAGACCCGCACCTCCACGTCGTCTTGAAAGTCGCTCAGATAGGTATGGGGCGCGGCCAGCGGATCGCCCGATTCGGGCGGCAGCACCGGCGGCCGCGGGGTAGGACCCTGGCCGCGCACGCGAAACATCTCGGCATCCTCGGCGCGGCGCGCCACCAGCGCCGTGATGCGAAAATCGTCGACGCCCGCGGCGCGCAGTTTGGCATAGCCCTGCAGGTGGGCATTGAGGATACGCCCACAGCCGACAATCCCAATCCGAACCATAGCAGCCCTCGTTTCCTATCTTCCTGAGTCTTACAGCGGATACAGCCTCTGTCTCTCCCATCATCGAACCACCTGCCCGCCTACCATCGCTCTCTTCTATCTTTGCCTTGCTCTCTTCTCTTTCTCTTCTTTGCGCCCTTTGTGTCTTTGCGGTGAACCCTCTCCGCTGTCTACTGCCCACTCCCATAGATCGGCAGCGGCAGCGACACGGTGCTGCCCTCGGTCGCCGCGATCAGCCCCGCCTCCAGAATCTCCTGCGCGTCGCGGCTCACCGTTGCGCTGCACAGCCCTTCGACCGGCAGCCCTCCGGCAATGCGCGAGAGGAAATAGGCCGTGGCGCTGCGCCGTTCCTCCGGCAGCGGCGGCACGTCGACTGCGATGCCGTCGGGCTGGTCACGCGTCGCCAGCAGCAGCCGCCCGCCCTTGCCAGGCTCCACCAGCAGCGTGCCTTCGCTGCCATAGATCACCGCCACATACGAGGTCAGATGCCCCACCTGTGTCCACGACGCTTCAGCCACGGCCATGGCGTTGGGCCACTGCATCACGATCACGGCATTGTCGTCCACCGTGATATATTCCTTGACCAGCCGCCCTGCCATGGCGCTGACCCGGCTGGGCTGGCCCAAGACTGTGCGCGCCAGCGCCGCGCCATAACAGCAGTAGTCCATCAGCGCGCCCGCGCCGTTGCGCTCGGCGTCATAGAGCCATTCGTAGAAAAAGGGCGTGCAGCCGATCTCCTTGGGGCCTTCGGGCGCCGAACGATAGCGCGTGCCATGCACCCGGCCAATCGCGCCGCGCTGCGCCATCTCCAGCGCATGCTGTAACTGCGGCAGCCAGGCAAACGGCCAGTTGACCATCAACGTCACCCCGGCGTTGCGCGCCGCAGCCAGAATGCGGTCCGCGCCATCTAGGTCCGCGGCCATCGGCTTTTCGATCAGGATATGCAGCCCGCGCCGCGCGGCCAGTTCGGCCAGTTCCACACCGCCGGCGTTGTCGCCAAAAATATAGACCGCATCCAGCGCCACGGCATCCAAGAGCGCAGCGGCGTCGGCAAAGACCTGGATGCCGCCATACTCGCCGCGGATTTTGTCCAGCAGTTCGGGGTGCGGATCCGCCGCGCCAACCAGCGTGCCCAGCGGCGACGCCGCCAGGTCGCGCAAATTGCTCCATACATGGTCATGGGTCAGCCCCAAGACGCCCACCCGAATTGGCTCTGCCATTGCCGCCTCCTCAA
>QEUY01000765.1 GCA_003577365.1 Chloroflexota bacterium
CCTAACTTTACCGTCACGGGCAACAGCATACTGTTTCAGTATCCGCTCTATCGGATCGTTGAATGGTTCGCGCTGCGGCGCAGACCCGACCTGTTTACCGTTGTGTTTCAGTATCCGCTCTATCGGATCGTTGAATGGTTCCGCCGGTTTCGTAAACGCACCACAGGTCTCATGTGTCCAAATGTGCGCTTTGCACACGTCCTAGGCGCTCCTGTGACTTCGAAGCGAGCGCGCCTGCCCTGCTGAATTCCCCTGTTCAGTGCGTTCATCGCAACTTCCTTTTTGCCGTATTTGACCCTAGGTTTGCGACGCCAAGTTTCTCTGGAAAATCGTGCGCCGGCACAAAGAATAGAAATGAACATGCAGAACCTCCCCGGCCTACAGATACGGTTTGCGAAATGACCAGGGAAAACAGCCAAAAACGGCGGCGTAATGGCGCTGGATGGATCCGCTTTGGGCCGCCCTCGCCCCTTCTCACACCTCCCCTCTTGTGCGCCCCTTCCATCATAGCACATCGTTACAGAAGCGGCGATACTCGCAATTCACACAGCGCGCCCGGCGCGGGGTAGGCGGCGGCATCCGCTGCGTTTGCAGCATGGCGCGGATCGCCTCTACATACGCGCGGGCATCGCGCCGCAATCGTTTGGTCAGCGCGATCTTTTCGGCACGCCGCGCCGGGATGAAATAGAGAAATCCCTCCGGCACGGGCAGCTCATACATCTCCTCCAACATCATCCCATAACATGCAAGCTGTAGTTGAAAATGGCGGCCCGGTTCACGCCGGCTCAACTTAAAATCCACCGGGACCAGCCGCCGCTCGCCCCCTTCATGTGTCTCAATCACCATATCCACCTGTCCCACACAGCCCAGCGTCACCGAATAGACCGGCACATAATAGCGGCGCTCCCCCTCCTGAAGCCCATAGGCGTGCAGGCTGCGCCGCTCCTCCAACTCGGTCACCCGCTCCTGCGCCGCGATACCCGCCTCCATCTTATAGGTTGTCGGGCGCAGATTGGGCAGACAATACATGTAGTACACCACCCTGGGACAAAACGCATATTGCTTCAGATCGGTGACGCGTATCTTCCAATCGTCTTCCGTCCCGCCCATGTCTAAAACCGCCGCTGCCCGATCCGGTTTACTCATGGTTCTCCCCCTGCGGCGACATCCCCTGACTCAAGCTCAACCGTTTACGCCAATCCTCTTGGCAGATCGCAAAAAGATCGATCCGCCCGGCGGCCTTGCCCAAGCGCCGCTCGATCTTGAGCATCAACTCCTCTTGATGATTCGGCGACAGATCGCCCATGAATGCACTGTACTGCAACCTGTCCAGTCCATAGTCCAGACAAAAGTCCGCGATCTTACCGCGGGCGCGGTCGTCGGGAATATCATAGATCAACAGACACTTCATCGGTTGCCCAGCCTCCACTGCCTACCAAGCCGCCTCGTAGGGTGCATACTCGGCCCGTTCTTCGCGCAAAAATTGCGCCAGCCGCCGCGCCTGGTGCTGGATAATCGCGCGCAGCGCAAAACGCTTGCCTTCATACGCCTCCACCGCTTCTAGCCGCGCCAAAATTTTCTCGGCGATGGCTTTGCGGGCGGCGTGTTCCAACCGCCCTTGCTCATCCAACGCCAGCTCCATGCCCAAATTGCACATCGCCACCACGGTGCGATCTACGATGGCCTGACGGAATTCCTCAATTAAATCAAAGACCAAGCTCGGTTTTCCGGGCCGATCCACATGCAAGAATCCGGCATACGGGTCTAGCCCGGCCAAGACCAGCGCGCGCTCCACTGCGCCATACAAAATGCCATATCCATAGTTCAGCGCACCGTTGACCGCATCCTGCGCCCCCTGGGTTCGTCGTCCCGGCCACTGCCGTTCGGCGGGTATCAACAAGCCAAACGCCGCCCAATATTTCTGGGCCGCGCGCCCTTCCGTGGAGAGCAGTTGCCCGCGACATTCATCCACCGTGGCCCCCTGCCACCGCTCCAATTCCGCCAAATGATCCAAAACTTCGTCGGCCAGCAGACGCACCGACTGAAAAAGCTCCGGCTGTCGCTCCTTACGGTTCTTTGCCATATACTTCAACAGCGTCGCCTGGTTGCGAATCTTGCCGGCGGCAATCGCCTTGGCAAAGGCTACCCCGCGCCGGTCGCCGCGCGCCATCAACTGCGCCCGGCGCGTCTCAATCGTCGCCGCCAACGCGCTGCTATAGAGGCTGCCAACCGGCGCGCCGCGGCTATCGATCACATGGATGGGGATCCCATTGTCCGCACAGGCTGCAATCGCATCGCTGCTCAGGCTCACCCCGCGAGCGGCGATCAGCACCGTCTCCAGATGCAGCAGCGGCGCTTCCACGCGCTTTTCACCCCGACAGGTGACAAGCAACCGCTCGCTTTTCTTGCCGATAAAACTGCCGTACTCGTCTACAATCAAATGGGGGATAATCGGCATTGGTTCAACAACCTTTCCTCAACAACCTTTCC
>QEUY01000766.1 GCA_003577365.1 Chloroflexota bacterium
CGGCTGGGCTATGTCGAGCAGATCCCGGCCATGACCTCGGACAACGTGACGATGATCGTCTCGCTGCAATATACCTACCGCGTGACCGACCCGCAGCAGTACGCGCTGCAAGTAGACGACCCGGAGCGCATCGTCTTTGAGTTTGTGCAGGGCAAGCTGCGCGATGTCGTCAACACCAAGGCCATGGCCGATGTGATGAACAATCGCGCCGTGATGAACACTGAGGTGATGGAGTCGCTCAAGCAAAAGGAAGATGACTACGGTGTGCGGTTTGTCACCGTGCAACTGCAAAACGCCTCGCCGCCGGAGGAAGTGCTGCAAGCCATCAAAGACCGCATGGTCGCCGCGCAGCGGCAGGAGCAGGCCCAGGCCGAAGCCGCCCAGCGCAAGACGCTGGCCGACGCCGATCTCTATGCGGCGCAGAAACAGGCCGATGCCGAAGCCTACCAGATCACGGCCACGGCCGCAGCTGAGGCCGAGCGCATGCGGCTGACCGCCACGGCGCAGCAGGTCACGATCCGCAGCATCTTGGCCGAGCTGGGCGACAAGGGCGAGATGGGGACCAAGTTTATCGACCTGCTGATCGCCCAGGAGTTGAAAGAGAACAGCAAGTGGGTGATCAACGGCGACGGCACGCCTGTTGTGGATATGCGCTAGGGCCGCGCAGCCCAGGCGAGGTGAACCATGACCATGATCCGGCGACTGATTCTGATCGGGCTGGGCGGCTTCCTGTTTTTGGGCGCGGTCTATCTCACCGCGGTGGCGGCGCTGGCCCCGCTGCGTCAAGAGTCTCTGGCCCAACTGCGCATCTTCGCCTATCGCGACTGGCAAAGCACGGGCGTGCGCCTGGAGAATGGCGAGTTTGTGACTATTCGCGCACGCGGCGAATGGCTCTATACGCCGGGAGAGTATCACGGGCCGGAGGGCCATGCACGCTACCCCGCGCCGAGTTTCTATCCGCTGCCGCATCGAGAAGGTCCTTATCAGATGGGGCCGGGCGTGCCGGGCGGCGTCTTGATCGGGCGCATCGGCGAAAGCGGCGCGCCTTTTTTGGTAGGCAAGTATAATCGGATACCTGTCTCCGAGACCGGAACGCTCTATCTGCGTATCAACGACGATATTTTGAGCGACAACGAGGGCTGGGTCGAAGTGCAGATCGACGTGCAGCCCGCCGAGGAGGAGACTCGCTAGACCGCAGCGCACCGATGTGGTTTGCATTGTCATTCCGAGACTCCTGTCGAGGAATCTCTCTCTCTGGGCTGTATGCAGAGAGACCCTTCGCTTTGCAGTGCTTCGCACATCTCGGCTACGCGCCTCAGGTGGCGCCGGCTCAGGGTGACAACTGCCTGATTGATTCCTGAATTGCCGACAAGAGCGCAATGGCGGAGTGCTTGTCCGGGGCCGCTTGGGAACATCCCCCAGGCGGCCTTTGCATTGGGTATGTCTCTGGATTACAGTATAATCCTAGCCCACATGGTATGATCCCAGCGGTCGCGTCGCCAGCGGCTGACCTCGCTTGGTCTGAGATGGCGCGCGGCCCAGAATCCGTGCTGGCGTAGAGGGGAACTCGATTGAAGAAACGTGTCCGTAGCGCGCCTACCTCCAGTGGGGTCGCTGTCTCTTGCCGCAACCTATGGAAAGTATTTGGCGCAAAACCCCAACGGGTGATCGCCGAGTTGGAGGCGGGGCGCTCCAAAGGCCAAGTGCTGGCGGATACCGGCCATGTGGTGGCGGTGCGCAATGTCTCGTTTGATGTCAAGGCGGGCGAGACCTTTGTGGTGATGGGGCTTTCGGGCAGCGGCAAGTCGACCCTGCTGCGCTGCATCCCCCGGCTGATCGAACCGACCCAGGGGCAGATCCTGATCGACGGCCAGGAGGTCGAGGGCATGGACCAGCGTGACCTGCGCGACCTGCGCCGTCACAAGCTGAGCATGGTCTTTCAACATTTTGGCCTCTTTCCCCACCGCCGCGTGCTGGACAATGTGGCCTATGGCTTGGAGATTCAGGGCGTGCCCAAGGCCAAACGCTATGCGCGGGCGCGCGAAGTGCTGGCGATGGTCAACCTGGAAGGGTGGGAGAACCACTACCCCGGCCAGTTGAGCGGCGGGATGCAACAGCGTGTGGGGCTGGCGCGCGCCTTGGCGGTCGACCCGGCCATCCTGCTCTTTGACGAGCCGTTTAGCGCGCTCGACCCGCTGATCCGCCGCGAGATGCAGGACGAGCTGCTCGACCTCGAAGTGCGGATGGGCAAAACCATGATCTTCATCACGCACGATTTTGCCGAGGCGATCAAGCTGGGCGACCGCATCGCCATTATGAAGGATGGCGAGTTTGTCCAGGTGGACACGCCGGAGCGGGTGGTGCTGCACCCGGCGACCCCGTATGTCGCCGAATTTACCCAGGATGTGCCCAAATCCAAGGTGCTGACGGCGCGCACAATCATGCGCGCCATCGAAGGCCGCCCGCTGGGGGGAACGCCGGTGGCGGCG
>QEUY01000767.1 GCA_003577365.1 Chloroflexota bacterium
CCTCCCCGGCCTGCTGCGCCGCACTGCCCAGCGCGGCCTGGGCGATGGGCGCGGGAAATTCCAAGCCGCCTTCCTCCGGCAGCAGCAGCGACGAATCGCCGCCGCGGTGATCGACACAGACGATCAGCGGGCCGGGTAAGCCCAGCTCGGCGTTGACGCGCTGGAGATCGGTCAGATAGCGGGCGATCTGCCGGCGGTTGTGATGGGCAGTAGGGCCGCTGGGGTAGATGAGACCACCGGGCCGGTAGTGGCGCAGAAAATCACGCTCCGTGTGGCCGACCTGTGCGGACTTTCCGGCGGTATAGATAAAGAGTTGGCCGATCTTGGTTTCCAGGTCCACGCGTCGATCCTTACCCTCGCATAGTGTACATGGCTAGCTTATGTTCTTTGGTCTATATCCCTTGGGCGGCCTGCGTTTGCGCGCCCACCTGGAGCGCACAGAAGACCTGCTCGTCGATGGCGATGCCCAGCCTCTCCAGTGCCAGCACCCCCGCCCCCAGCACCGGCGGCAGTTCGGCGGGCGTGACCCGGCAGCGCGGCAGGCGGGCGTGTACGGCATCTTCAAACGGGGCCAGCACGACATCGCCGCCGCGAAAGATGCCGCCGACCAGCGCCAGCTCGCTCGGCCCGTTGTCCATACCCAGCCGCCGCGCCACGGCGAGCACACACTCGGCCATGTCGTCACAGCCTTGACGGACGAGCGCCCGCGCATGGGCGTCGCCTTCCGCCGCGGCCACCAGGACGAGCGGCCCCAGGCGCGCGATCTCGCTGCGCGAGAGGCGATCCACATAGAGCCGGTGCATGATCTCATTCATATCGGCCAGCCCCAACTCCGCCAGCACACGCTCTTCCAAGGGCGTATGTGGCAGCCGCCCATCGTAGCTGCGTACCGCCGCGATCATGGCCTGCATCCCCAGCCAGTAGCCGCTGCCCTCGTCGGCCAAGAGATGGCCCCAGCCGCCGGAACGCCAGGCCTCGCCGGCGGCGTTGCGGCCAAAGGTGGATGACCCCGTCCCTGCGATCTGCACAATGCCGGGGCGACCGGTCAGCCCACCGGCCAGTGCAATGCGGCAGTCATGGTCGACGCCGATCGCATCCGGCGCGGCCAGGTCGAGCGCCTGGGCGATGTCGCGGATCACCTGTCGATCTTGAGGGGAGACCACGCCCGCCATGCCCAAAAAGACCGAGGCGAAGCAGCGCGCGGGCAGCCCGGCCATCCGCCGCGCTGCGTCCACGGCCTGGCCGATGCCCTCTTGGGCGGCGCGCTGACCCACGTCGTCATAGTTGGATGGGCCGCCCACGCCGGTTCCCAGCACATGGCCTTGCTCGTCCAGAATCACCGCCTGCGTCTTTGTGCCGCCGCCGTCCACCCCTAATACGGTCGCCATCTGCGCCTCTGGAACCCCGTTACACTGGCTGTTCGGGCTTGAAATCGGGTTTGATAAAGGTCTTGACCACCTTGGCCCGGGCTGCACCCTCGTTGATCAGGCGATAGCTGCCCGCCGCGGCGGGCACGACAAAGGTCTCCGCATAGTTGAAGCGCTGGCGCATGCCGTTGGCCGTCTCCAGGGTCAGCGACGTGCCTTCGACCAAGCTCATGATGTGGCAGGAGCCATCCGTGGTGGCCGTCACCTCGCCATCGAACTCGAAGCGGTGGACATCATAGAAATGTTCGGGATGGGTGGGCAAGTGGATCAACTGCCAGTCTGCGCCCTCGGCCAGCAGCGCGGGGTGCGAAACCAACTCCTGCTGGATGCGCTGTTTGCCCTTGCGCTCGAAATAGAGATTTTGAAAGGCGCGCTCGATGTTGAGCGGGCGCGGCTTGCCGTCGAGGTCGAGCCGCATCCAGTCGTACATCTTGAAAGTAAAGATATAGGGCGTGGCGCTGATCTCCAGCACCATTACATCCTTGCCGGAGCAGTGGATCGTGCCGTTGGGGATGAGAAAGAGATCGTGTTTGCGCGCCGGTTCATGGTTGACGAACCGATCGGCGTCGAGCGGCACGGCCTCGTGAAAGCTGCGCTCCAACGCCTGGCGAAATGCCACCGGGTCGATCTCCTCCTGAAAACCCAGATAGACCACCGCGCCCGGCTCTGCGTCTAGGATGTAATAGGTCTCATCTTGGGTGAAGCGCTCGCCGAAGTGATGGCGGATAAACGCCGGTCGCGGGTGGCACTGCAACGAGAGGTTGCCGCCGTCAAAGGTATCGAGGAAGTCGTAACGGATTGGGAAGTCGTAGCCGAAACGGGCGGCGCTTGCGCCGAGCACCGCTGCGTGGTCGCAGTACATCAAAAAGTCGAACGAGACTTCCAGCAGACGCCCGTCACTCTCGAAGACCAACCCGTTCTCCGGGACGATCAACTCGAAGGACCATGCATAGTTCGGCACATCTTGGGGCAGTTGCGGGATCTTCTTCTGAATCCAATGACCACCCCAGACACCCGGCTCAAACCAGGGGCGCACCCGAAAATAGTTGCGGCTCATCTG
>QEUY01000768.1 GCA_003577365.1 Chloroflexota bacterium
AGGGAGTAGGGAGTGGGGTCCAGAAGCAGAGACCAAGCGACGCGCTCTGGACTCGGCCCCGTACGGACACGGGATACCGTGTCCGTACTCTCCCTATCCTCCACTCCCGCTCTTCCGGCTCTGCGCTCTCTGCGGCTTGGCGGTGAAATTCTCCCTAGATCCGCAACGTCTCGGTGTTGCCGTCGATCGCCAGCGCCTGGCCGGAGAATTTGTGGCCTGCCGGGCTGCACAGAAAAAGCACCAGGTCGGCGATGTCCTGCGCCTGGATGAGGGTGTGCAGCGAGTTCTGGCGCAGATAGCCGGCGCGCATGGCCTCGACGCTGACGCCTTGGGCAGCGGCGCGCGCCGCGAACACGCCCTCGATGCGCGGCCCTTCTACCGGCCCCGGACAGATGGCGTTGACGCGGATGCCGTACTCGCCCAGTTCCATCGCCAGCGTCTTGGTGAAGCCGATCACTGCCCACTTGGACGCGGCATAGGGGGCGCGCAGTGGATAGCCAAACAGCCCGGCCACGGACGACAGGTTGACGATCGCGCCGCCGCCCGCGGCCTTGAGCAAAGGCACAGCCCGCCGCGCGCAGTAGAATTGGCTGTTGATGTTGACCGCCATCGTGCGATCCCACGCCGCCGGGTCCAGGCTCTCGACCGGGCCGGTCGGCCCGGCAATGCCGGCGTTGTTGACCAGCACGTCCAGACCGCCGAGATGAGTGACCGCCTCGTCAAACAGCCGGTCCACCTGGGCCGGGTCGGCCACGTCCGCCTGGGTCGTACCCAGGCCGGGCAGTTCGGCGCGGGCGGCGGCCAGCCGCTCGGCGTCAAGGTCACAGATATGCACGGTCGCGCCATGGGCGTGCAACGCCCCGGCAATGGCGCGGCCAATGCCGCTCGCCGCCGCGGTCACCAGCGCGCGCAGCCCAGCAAGACTTGATTCGGTCACAGACAACACCCCTTTGTCGGTGCAGTGGTTCGTAGGTTGGGTAGACCGGCGCGCCGCCTAAATGCTTGATCCTGTACATGATGTGAATCCGTAGGGGCCGCCCCCTGTGGCGGCCCGCACCGCCCCAGACACGGACAGGCCCGCCCGCGGACAGACACGGGGGTCTGTCCCTACACGTCAAATGGCTCGCCGGATGTAGCACTAACGGATGTCAACAAACAGCGCATAATTGGCGCTGGCTGCATCTGCCGGCCCCTGCACGGTCAGGAAATAGTCCTGCGTGCCGGGCAAGATGCCCTGCCAGCTTTCGCCCTGGTTGGCCGCGCCTAGGAAGATGCCGCGGTCGGTGGCGATGGTCACGCGCGCCGGCACACCCTGTTCGGTGCGCAACTGCACGGTCATCATCTGGCCGCGGCGGGCCGCCAGCCGGTAGGCCTGCGGCTGCGACGAACTCACCGTGCCCCAGACCGTGGTGTTGGTCGTGCCCGGCGGGAAGCGGATCTCCTGCACCGTGGGCGAGGGGACAGGCGTCGGCGTGGGGGGCGGGGTGGTCGACGTGATGGTCACCAGCAGCCCGTAGCGGATCGGCCCCCAGGTCCCCTCTTGCGTCTGCAGGGTGATCAAATAGTCGCCGGTGGCGGGCAGGGTGCGGAAGAACGACTGGCCGCCGGCGGCTTCGCCGAGCACCGCGCCGCCAGGGGTTTGCAGCGCATAGCGATAGGCGCCGACGCCCCAGCTTTGGATGTCGATCACCTGCCCGGCCAGGGCGCGCAGCACATATTGTTTGCGGCTGCCCAAGGGCATCGTCCCGCTCACCGCAGTGCTGGTCGAGCCGGGCGCAAACTGGATGCGCTCCGGCTGCGCATCGGGAGCAGGCGCGGGGCCAGAGATGATGTCAATACGCAGCGAATAGTCCGTGCCTGCGCCCATCGCCGACGTGCTGATCGTCACATAATAGTCGCCGTCAGCAGGCAGCATCCCTTGCCACGACTGGCCGCCGCCGGTCGTCCCCAACAGCCGCCCGTTGGCGCGGTGAATCGCCACAAAGACCAGTTGCTGATCCGACCAAGCTTGGATGGTCATGGTCTGGCCGGCGCGCGCCCAGAGCACATAGCGCGCGCCTTGGCCGCTGTTTAAGTGGCCGTCGACCGTCACGCCGGTCGCACCGGGCGGGAACTGGATGCGCTGGGCATAGGGTCCCCCCTGAGCCAAGGCGACGGGTGCAGCGCCCGCCAGCATGAGCAGCGCCAGCGCCCAGGCGATCAGGAAACCTGCACGCCGCCCTTGCAGCTTCATCATGGTCACCCTCTCTTTCCAAATCGTCCTGTACAGGCATGGGCACACGCCCGCGCCCCAAAGCGTACAATAGGCCCATTCGCGATGGCTGTCAAGCTTCGCGGGCAGATGGGCAGTGGGCGACAGGGCCCAGAAGGTAGATTCTGCCCCCGATCCCTACTCTCTTTCTGCCTCTGGCCTTTGCGTTCTTTGCGGTGAATATCTCTGTCCCTATCTGCCCACTGCCTCATATCGCCGCCGCGGCCACCAGGTT
>QEUY01000769.1 GCA_003577365.1 Chloroflexota bacterium
GCGGGCGTAGTGATAGGCGTCGACGCGCCAGACGCCGTCGACCAGGGCGTGGTGCGTGCGCGCGATGTGTTTGGTCTCGGCCAACAGCAGGCCCAGGGTGAACTCGACGACCGCCTGGGCGTTGCTGCCCGGCGCAAAGACAACCGGGATGGCATGCGCGGTGGCCGCGGCCAAATTGACGCTCACCGGCCCGCCGCGCGCACAGGCGATGATCTGCAGATGGCGCGCCGACTCGATCAATCGGCGGCCAACCGGCGCAACCTGGGTGACGACGACATGCGCCGGGCGTGCAAAGTCGGCGATGGCCGCCGGGTCGCCCACGAACTCGCGCAGCTCGTCGTCGTGGATGGGGGTATCTTCGGGCCAGCCCAGCTCAAGCGTCTCGACGTGGCAGGGGCCGGTCACCGGCGTTAGGTGTCGGTGGATGAGGTCGCCGACCAGTTCCGGTGTGATGAAGCGGTCGCCGATTACCGCAATGTTGAGCACCTGGGTCTCCTTGGGGATCCTTGGCCCTCAATCCCTCCGAACATCACAGAGGGATTGAGGGATGGGTTCTGCCGGTCGCGACCGGCAGAACGCGGCTACTTCTGCTGATGCCAGGACATAGCCTCGCCGCGCACGAGACGGGAGCGGCGTTCGTAGCGGCCCGGCCACTCGACCGGCAGATCGCCGTTTTCGACCATCAGCTTGAGCGGGTTGACGCGCGTCTTGAGCGGCAGATAGATGCGCTGGCGTTTGCGCGCCGATTCAAACAGCGCCATCATCACCTCTTGGACGGCGCGCGCCCGCTCGGCGCTGCTGATCGGCGTGTCGATGCGGCCCTCGACCCAGTCGATCGCCTCTTGGCACTGATGCGCCCAGGCGTCATGCCACGGCGCTTCGACCCGCTGCCACCCCTGCGACGAGCTGTTGAGATAGCGCACCGTGCCGATCTCATAGTTGTAGCGCGCCGAGGGGCCTTCGGGCATATACATCGGCGCGTCGCTGGGGATCTCGCTGTCCGGGTGATAGGTGGTGTCCAGCTCCATGATGCCCTCCGTGCCGATCACGCGGCAGCCCTGCCCCAGCCCCTGGATCAGATTGCCTTGGATCAAGATGGTGGCGCCGTTGGCGCAGCCCGCCAGCCCCAGACAGGCGTCTTCCGCCGGCAGCCCGCGCTCGACTTGGTCGGTGGTGCGTTCGACGCTGCCCATCACCCATTCGACCTGGGGTTCGTCCATCAGAAAGAGCGCCAGGCGGATGTTGTGCGAGTTGGTGTTGAGGATGTTGCCGCCGTCGTCCAGTTGCACCTGCTGCACTTTGCCGATCACGCCCTGGCGGATCAGGTCGCGCGCCTTGAGCCAGGTGGCATGGTGGGGGCGCTGGTAGGCGATGATCAGTTTGACGCCGTTGCGCGCGCAGGCGGTCAACATCTCATCGGCTTCGCCCAGGTCGACCGCCATCGGCTTTTGGCAGAGGATCGCTTTGGGGCGGCGGGCGGCGGCGGCGATGACCATCTCCGCATGTTGCTGATGCCACGAGCAGACATCGACAAAGTCGGGCCGCTCCCGGTCGAGCATCTCGCGATAGTCGGCATAGCGATGGTCCTCTCCCACCTGAAAGAAGTCGCCGAACTCGCGGCGGGCGTCGGGGTTGGTGTCGGCGATGGCTGCGATCTGGGTCGGCTGGCCGGGGACGCCGAGCCAGCCGCGCGCGTGGACACGGGCGATCGTGCCGCAGGCGATGATGGCGGTACGGTAGGTGCTCATTGGGTTCTCCTCATGCTGGGTGATAGTTGGGATGCGTGTGGCGGGTGACGTCCGTACAGGTTCGCCGCAGGTGGATTGAATGATCAGGAAGCCATAGCATACAGCATACAACCGAAGCGCGGCCCTGTGCAATCGCGACGCTGCACAAGCGCAGGGTCGCGAGTTTGATGATCCGAAGCGAGAGGCGTACAATGGAAAGCGGCACGGGGGCGGCGTTGGTATCGTGGGATACCAGCGCCCCTTTTTTTGGGATGGCGCAAGCGTGTGATGCGCCGCGGCCCTATGCATAAGCCCTATGCATAAACGGTATGTCTGCGCCGGTCTCATAGGATGTGGGGCCAGGAGGCGCAGGCCGGATGAAAAATGTTGAGAAAGACCGAGGTTTTGCGATGGTAGCGCAATCTGCGGGCGGCACGCTGCCCCAGGTGGAGGCGCGGCACGCGCCCTTTCGCCTGTTGGCGCGGCTGCCCTATTGGCTGCTCTTTGCCCTGTTGATCGCGTTTGTCCTGCTTTGGAACATCTCCACCGACGACACCTACACGCTGATCTTCAACGCGGTGGTAGCGGGTGTGGGCATGACGCTGCTGGTGACGATCATCGCCTATGCCGGCGCGCTGCTGGTGGGGTTGGTGGTCGAACTGCTGCGCTGGACGGGCAACCGTTTTTTGGTCGAGGCGGCCACCTTCTATGTGGAGATCATCCGCGGGGTGCCGATGCTGGTGCTGCTCTA
>QEUY01000770.1 GCA_003577365.1 Chloroflexota bacterium
CCTTGCCAGTAGACCTGGCCGCAGCCGCTGCACTGTTGAAACTCCTCATAATAGCGTTGGGTCTTTGGCTCGAGCCGGTCTAGTACAGCGGCTTTGGCAACCGGCGCCAGCAGGCTGTTGCAGTGGACACAGCGCTGCCAGAGCCGGATGTCGTCGCGCAGCCGGTAGCGGCGCAAGATATCCACGATCTGAGCGGCGGGGTCGTGGGCGCGCACGCAGTGGCCGTAGACGACCTGTTTGCGTTTGAGCAGCCCGCGGTCGCGCGTGAGCAGCACGCGCCCTTCCTCGGCGGCAAGCTGGGCGAGCGTGGCGTCGTCGTAATCGTTGCGGTAACGCGCATCAAAGCCAAAGAGGCGGAGATAGGCGGCCAGCCGCCCCAGATGGGTATCCAGCACAAAACAGACAGGATGCGGGAGCGGCGGTCGCAGGGCCAGCGGCGGGGGCGCGGGGGGCAGCGCATCGTATGGATAGACCTGTACCTGAGCGCCGGGCTGGAGGTGATAGGCGAAGGGTACGCTGCGCCCGTCCACGACGATCTGTTCGACCTCGGGATGGGGCACGCCTAAGGCTTCGATGGGATGTTTGACCGCCGGCGCGCCGTCCAGCAAGTAGCAAATTGGCCTGCCGCGCTGGCCGGTAGGCAGAAAGTCGTTGAGATCGCCGTAAAACTGGAGGACGGCAGTGGGCGGGTGCGCGGCGCGGGCCGATTGGCTGGTCATAGCGGTGATGGTTGATCAGATTCAAGGGCAGGCTAACATGGGGGGGACGGCTTGTCAAACATGCCGGTTGGCTGGTCGTTTGGGGCTGCGTCGAGTAGAATGAAGCGATAGGTCCGGCAGTTTTCCTAGAAATGTAGGCTGGGTATGGAGCGCCGCAAGGCCATTTTGCTGCTGGTGTTGACGGTGGTGTTGTGGAGCACCAGCGGGCTGCTGGTCAAGCTGTTGGGCTGGCATCCGCTGGCGATTTCGGGGACGCGCAGCGCCATCGCCGCCGTGGTGATCTGGAGCGCGATCCGCCGCCCCAGGCTCACCGGATCGGTCCCGCAGATCGGCGGGGCACTGGCCTATCTGGCGGCGCAGAGCCTGTTTGTGGTCTCCACGTCGTTGACGAGCGCGGCCAATGCCATCTTCTTGCAGTACACCGCGCCGGTCTATGTGGCGATCTTCGGCGCCTGGTATCTGCGTGAGCGGGCCAAGGCCGTGGACTGGTGGACGATGGGGTTAATCTTTGTGGGCATGGCGCTCTTCTTTGGCGACGACCTGACGACCGCTGGCTATTGGGGCAATCTACTGGCGATCCTCAACGGCATCTGCTTTGCCTGGCTGATCCTCTTTTTGCGCAAAGAGAAGGACGGCTCGCCGGAGACGACGGCGCTGTTGGGCAATGGGCTGGCCGCGCTGGTGGGCATCCCGTTTGTGGCAACCTCCTGGCAGGCGGGCACGCTGCCCAGCGCGCAGGGCTGGGCGATCCTGCTCTTTTTGGGCGTCTTCCAGTTGGGTGTCCCCTATCTGCTCTACAGCCGCGCCATCCGCGGCTTGCGCGCGGTGGAGGCGGTTTTGATCCAGACCTTGGAGCCGATCCTCAACCCGCTGTGGGTCTTGTGGGTGATCGGCGAGACGCCGGGGCCATGGGCGCTGGCGGGTGGGGCGGTGGTGCTGGGCGCGGTGACGCTGCGCGGCTTGGCGGCGGCGCGCAGCGGGCGCAGCCGTGCCGCGGAACCGCGCGCCGCGCCGATTGCGTCCACCGTCGACTGACCCTCCGCATCACACGACAAGTACAAGCCAAGCTCAAGACGAGCACCAGGTAAGTAGAAGGAATCGACCGATGAGCATCCCCAGATCAGAATATCCGCGACCCCAGTTTGCGCGTGCCGATTGGCTATGTCTCAACGGGGAATGGCAGTTTGAGATCGACGCCGGCGACAGCGGGCTGGAGCGCGGGCTGCGCGACCGCAACCTGAGCGGCACGATCACCGTGCCCTTCTGCCCAGAAGCGCCGTTGTCGGGCGTCAACTGCCAAGATTATATGGATGCGGTCTGGTATCGGCGCACGCTGGCGATCCCGGCAGAATGGGCCGGGCGCAATGTGCTGCTGCACTTTCAGGCGGTGGACTATGACGCCACGGTCTGGGTCAACGGCGTGGAGGTGGGCCGCCACCGCGGCGGCTTTACGCCCTTTAGCTGTGACCTGAGCCGCGTCGTGCAGCCGGGCGAGGAGGCGACCATCGTCGTGCGGGCGCGCGATACGCATCGCGACCCGCAGCCGCGCGGCAAGCAAGCGCAGAGCTATGGCCCGCGCGGCGCGATCTACTATCGCACCACCGGCATCTGGCAGACGGTCTGGCTGGAGCCGGTCCCGGCCAGCGCGCTGCAGCGCCCGCGCATCACGCCCGATGTGGGCGGCGGGCGCTTTCTGGTCGAGCAGCCGGTGCAGGGCGCGCGGCCAGGGCAGCGCGTGCGGCTGGTGCTGCGCGACGCCAACTGGTGCTGGAAATTCCCGAAGCGCGGCGGCGTTTGTGGCAGCCGGGCGACCCGCACCTCTACGACCTGGAGATCGAACTGCTGGACGTCGCAGGCGCGGTGATCGACCGGGCGGCGAGCTATGCCGGGCTGCGCAGCGTGACGCTCGACGGGATGGCGGTCAAGATCAACGGCCAGGCGATCTTTCAACGCTTGGTGCTGGACCAGGGCTATTACCCCGACGGCATCATGACCGCGCCCAGCGACGCGGCTCTGGTGGCCGATATCGAGTTGAGCATGGCCGCGGGCTTCAACGGGGCGCGGCTGCACCAGAAGGTCTTTGAGGAACGCTTTCTCTATCACGCCGACCGGCTCGGCTATCTGGTCTGGGGCGAGTTTGGCGACTGGGGCTGCCGCGGCTATGGCCCGCGCCACGACCACCAGCAGCCGGGCGCAACCTACATCACCCAATGGCTGGAGGCGCTGGCCCGCGACTATTCGCATCCGGCGATTGTAGGCTGGTGCCCGCTCAACGAGACCTGGCAGAACATGACCGACCGCACGACCGTGCTCGACGATGTGACGCGCGGCATGTTCCTGGCGACCAAGGCCATGGACCTGACGCGGCCGGTGCTGGATGCGTCGGGCTATTCGCACCGCGTGGCCGAAACCGATGTCTATGACTGCCACGACTACACCCAGGACCCGGATCGCTTCCGTGAGCATCACAGCCGTGTGGCGCAGGGTGAACCGTACTATAACAGCGCACAGGGCGAGACCTGGTCGTTGCCCTATGCGGGCCAGCCCTTCTTTGTCAGCGAGTTCGGCGGCATCTGGTGGAACCCCAACGCCAAGCCCGGCGAGGATTCCTGGGGCTACGGTGAACGGCCCAAGAGCCTTGAGGAATTTTACAACCGCTTTGAGCGGCTCTGTGCCGCGCTGCTTGACGACCCGGCTATGTTCGGCTATTGCTATACCCAGTTGACCGATGTCTATCAGGAGCAGAACGGCATCTACACCTTTACGCGCGGGGAGAAGTTCGACATGGCGCGCATCCGCGCCGCGCAGCAGCGCCCGGCGGCGATTGAGCAAGAGGCAGTAGGCAGTGGGCAGTAGGGACACAGTATACCGTGT
>QEUY01000771.1 GCA_003577365.1 Chloroflexota bacterium
TGTTCAACGATGATTAGAATTACCCACTGACGGCAATTAGAAACGCCCACTGGGGTCGATCAGAAAGCCGCCGTACACTGACTTCCGGAAAGGAGGTCAGCCATGACGGCCACCGATACCCAAGTGAGGATCAGCATGCGTGAACGACTGCAGGGGAAAAGTCAGGAACAAGCCGCCGCCAAGGCCAACTTGCGCAGTCGCAAGACGGTGGCTAAGTACGAACGGTTGCGCCAACTGCCCAGCCAACGGAAGCAGCGACGGAGCTACCGCACTCGCCGCGATCCCTTCGCCGCTGACTGGCCCCAGGCCGAAGCGCTGTTGGCGGGCGCACCCGAACTGGAAGCCAAGACCCTGTTTGACTGGCTGTGCGAGCAGGCGCCGGGGAAGTACCAGGCTGGACAACTGCGCACCTTTCAGCGGCGGGTGGCCACCTGGCGTGCCTTGCACCAGGCCCAGGTGGCGGTGTTGGAACAGGTGCACCGGCCCGGCGAAGTGCTGCAGACCGATGGGGTCTGGTTGACCGAGCTGGGGGTGACCATCCAGGGCCAGCCCTTGGCCCATCTGTTCATCCACTCGGTGCTGCCCTATTCCAACTGGGAGTGGGGGTGTCTGGCGCAATCGGAGTCCTTGGCGGCGCTGCAGCTGGGTCTGCAGGCGACACTGAGCCGGTTGGCTGCGGTCCCCCGCTTCCACCAAACGGACAACAGCTCGGCTGCGACCCAGAACGTATCCGCGAGCGACAGCACAACCCCCCAGGCCCAACGTGGGTACACGGAAGGCTATCTGCACCTGCTGGCCCACTATGGTCTGGAGCCCCGTCTCACCCACCGCCAGGCGCCCCAGGAAAATGGCGACGTGGAGAGTCTGCACGGCGGCTTCAAACAGGCCCTGACACAGCACTTGCTGCTGCGGGGCCGCCGGGACTTCGACAGCCTGACCGCCTACAGCCTCTTCATCGAGGGGGTCCTGACCCAACGCAACGCCGCGCGTCAGGTCCGGCTGGCCGAAGAGTTGGCGGTGATGAAATCACTGACGGTGGCCCCTCTGGCGGCGGTGCGTTCGTATCGGGTGCGCGTCAGCCGCAACAGTCTGATCCGCATTGAGCGCAACCACTACTCGCTGCCCACCAGCCTGATTGGCTGTCTGGTCAACGTGCAGGTGCATGAGTGGCATCTGGACGTCGGCTACGGCTCGCAGACGGTGCTCACCCTGCCCCGCTTGCGGGGGCACGGCCAGCAACAGATCAACTACCGTCACCTGGTGGACAGCCTGCTGCGCAAGCCGGGCGGCTTTCGCGACTACCGCTATCGGGAGGCCCTCTTTCCCCGGCTGGTCTTTCGCCAGGCCTGGGAACGCCTCAACCGCTGGTTGTCGCCCCGGCGGGCCGACCTGGCCTATCTGCGGATTCTGCGCCTGGCGGCCCAGACCCTGGAGAGCGACGTCGCCGCGGCATTGGCACAGTTGCTGCCCTGTGCGGAGCCCTGGGACGAGACCGCTGTGGAGGCGCTGTTGCCCCGGCGGGTGCCGCCGGTGCCGGAGGTGCAGCGGGGCGTCGTGTCGCTGGCCGCGTATGATCAGCTGCTGCAGGAGGGGCCCTATGTCCGCCACTGAAACCGTGCGGCTGCACTGCAAAGCGCTGCGGCTGCCCACCGTAGCGGCGGTGATCAGCGAGACATTGGCGCTGGCCCAGCGGGAAGCCTGGCCCTTGGAGACCTTCCTGCTCCATCTGCTGGAGCAAGAGGTGGCGGGCCGCCAGCAGCGCCGCATCGAGCGGCTATTGCGCCAGTCGCACCTGCCGGCGGGCAAGACGCTGAGCAGCTTTGACCAGAGTCGCTTGCCCTTGCCTATCCGCCGGCAGCTGCCGGCACTGGCCAGCGGCGATTTCATTGGCCGCAGCGAGAACATTCTCTTCTTCGGTTTGCCCGGCACAGGCAAGAGTCACTTAGCGGCCGCCTTGGCCTATGAGTGGGTCCAGAATGACTACAGCGTGCTCTTTACGCCCACCTATCTGCTGGTGGACGGTCTGCTGCGCGCCAAGCGGGAGTATGCCCTGGAACCGGAACTGCGCCGCCTGGACCGTTTCGCCGTCATCATCCTGGACGACATCGGCTATGTCCAGCAAAGCCGGGAAGAAATGGAGGTGTTGTTCACTTTCCTGGCCGAGCGGTATGAACGGCGCAGCGTGGTCATCACCTCCAACCTGGTCTTCTCCGAGTGGAATCAAATCTTCAAGGATCCGCTCACGACCGCGGCGGCCATTGACCGGGTGGTGCACCACAGCATCATCATCGAGTTCGGCTCGGAGATCACCAGTTACCGTGCGGAGCAGGCGAAGCAGCGTCAACGTCACCCTGCTCAAGCTGTGCAGGGTGGCCAAGCACCACAGGAGCAAGGATGACAGCCTGTCTGTTCGCCGGCCCGATGATGGGTCTTTCTAACTGTCGCTGATGTCCATTTCTAATTGTCGCTTGACAGTAATTGTCGCTTGACAGCCAGGCCAACCGGCCCAATGAAATCTGGCAGGCCGACCACTCGCCGCTGGATATCTACCTGCGCAACGAGCCCGGCCCTCCGGCCCGGCCCTGGCTGACGGTGATTGAGGATGACTACAGCCGTTGCATCGCCGGTTATTTCCTCACCTTCGACCGGCCCAACACGCTGAACACCGCCCTGGCTTTGCGGCAGGCGATCGGGCGCAAGGCCGATCCCCGCTGGCGGATCTGCGGCATTCCGGAGGTCTTCTACACTGACCACGGCAGCGATTTTACCTCGCAGCACATGGAGCAGGTCTGCGCTGACCTGCAGAGCCAGCTCATCTTCTCCACCGCCGGGGTGCCCCGGGGCCGGGGCAAGATCGAGCGCTTCTTCCAGACGGTGAGCCAGTTGCTCCTGCAAACGCTGTCGGGCTATGCGCCGGAAGGGTGTGGGCCGGCCACGTCACCGCAACTGACGCTGGCCGCTTTCGAGGCGCTCTTGGTCGAGTTCCTGCTGGGGGTGTACCAGGTGCGGCCCCAGCGCGACCTGCCCGGGACACCGCAGACCCGTTGGGAATCTGCGGGCTTTCTGCCCCGCATGCCGGACTCGTCCGAACAGCTGGACCTGTTGCTGCTGACGGTGGCCAAGGCGCGCCGCGTCCGGCGGGACGGCATCCATTTCCAGGCGCTGCGCTACATCGCCCCGACGCTGGCGGCCTACGTGGGCGAAGCGGTGGTGATCCGCTACGACCCCCGCGACATGGCCGAGATCCGGGTCTACCACCGCGACACCTTTCTCTGCCGGGCCATCTGCCCGGAGCTGGCGAATGAGACCGTCAGCCTGAAGGAGATTGTGCGGGCCCGCAACCAGCGGCGGCGCGACCTGCAGCAGACGATCAAAGATCGCAACGAGCTGATCCAGACCTATCTGCAGGTCCACCAGGTCACCCCCGAGCCGCCCCGGCAGCCGGCAGCGCCGACGACGTCCCCGCTCCGGCCTGCCCGGCGCCTGCGACTGTACGAGAATGAGTAACCGGCTGGAGGGTGACCCTTTCCTGGTCACCAAGGAGCACCGGCGCTTTGCGGAGTTCTGCGATGCCTGCCGCCGCTACCGCTACATCGGGCTATGCTACGGCGTCCCGGGCGTCGGCAAGACCCTCTCGGCCCGCACCTATGCCCAGTGGGACCGCATCGAGACCTTGAGCCCCCAGTTGCTGGCCGGGGTGCCGCCCGTGCCCGAGATCCTGGCCTGCCGGACGGTCTTCTACACGGCGCCGGTGAACAACAGCCCGCACACCATCCACCAGGAGGTGCGCTCACGGCGGCGCGACCTCAGCGCGCTGGTCAGCGCCATGCGCTGGGTGCTCGACGGGCGCACCGATTATCCGCTCACCTTCCAGGGGGCCGATCTCACCGAACTGGTCATCGTCGACGAGGCCGACCGGTTGAAGCCGGTGGGGCTGGAGCAGGTGCGGGACCTCTACGACCGCAGCACTATCGGCTTGGTCCTCATCGGCATGCCGGGCATTGAGAAGCGTCTGGCCCGCTACCCCCAGCTCTATTCGCGGGTGGGGTTTGTCCACCACTTCCAGCCGCTGAGCGTCGAGGAGATGCACTTCGTTCTGCGGCACAAGTGGCAACAACTGGGGCTGACCATCGACCTGAGCGACTTCACCGATGCGGAAGCGGTGGCGGCCATCATCCGCATCACCGGCGGCAACTTCCGCTTGCTGCAACGGCTGTTCAGCCAGATCGGGCGGATCATGGCGATCAATGAGCTGCGCACGCTGACCAAAGAGGTGGTGGAGTCGGCGCGGGAGCTGCTGGTGATCGGCCCCACCCCATGACAAATAGCGCAGAAGGTTTACCGCCATATAATTATGAAGATGACATGTCCGTTGTCCAGTGCTTCGCGCCTGCCAAAGGATACCTGGTGCATTTCCCTGGTTGATCGCTTCGTCATCTCGCCGGACATCAATGCTTGCCTTCGC
>QEUY01000772.1 GCA_003577365.1 Chloroflexota bacterium
CCTCCAGCGCCTTCACGGCGGGCAGCAGCGCATCGACCATGGTCTTGTCGCCGGGTTGGGCCTTGCCGCGCTGTTGGATGCCCTCCAGCCCGCTGCGGAACATGGCGGCAAGCTGCGCCAGGGTGACGCCGGCGCTGCCGTTGCTCTCTTGGGCGGCGCGCAAGAAGAACGCGCCGTAGAGCGGCCCGGCTGCACCGCCGACGCTGGAGATCAGCGTCATGGCCACGGTACGCAGCAGCGAGCCGACATCCTCGCAGTGCAGGCCGCCGTCGCCGAGCCGCTCGCGCACCTTCTGCAGGCCGCGCCGCATGTTGACGCCGTGGTCCGCATCGCCGATGGCCGCGTCGAGTTGGGTCAAAAGGGGTTCTGCGTCGGCAATGCGGTCGGCATAGACCAACAGCCATTGCCGGAATTGCGCCAGCGATATCTCCTGGCCCATAGCTCACTTACCCTTGGCGCGGATGCGCCCTGTTATGTTCGCTTACCAGCACAGCGCCGGCGTGCGCACCGGCGCATCCCATAATGCCAGCAGCTCTGGATCCAGCCGCAGCAGGGTGACGGTGCAGCCTGCCATGTCCAGGCTGGTGACATAGTTGCCGACCAAAGAGCGTTCGACGCGGATGCCGTGTTGGGTGAGCAGTTCATGCAGCCTGCGATAGACGATATACAACTCCTGCTGAGGCGTGCCGCCCAGCCCGCTCACCATCGCCAATACAGTGTCGGGGGCGCGCAGCTCCAGGTCGTCGAGGATCGGTGCGGCGAGGAGATCGACGATCGTATCGGCCTCTGCCAGGGCCATGCGCCGGCGGCCCGGCTCGCCGTGGATACCGACGCCCAGTTCGATCTGGCGGTCGGGCAGTTGAAAGGTGGGATGCCCCACGCTGGGCGGGGTGCAACTGCTCAACGCCACGCCCATGCTGCGTGCTTGCTCGGCGACGCGGTGGGCCAGCCGGGCGACGGCAGCCAACGGCTTGCCCGCTTCGGCGGCAGCGCCGGCGATCTTTTCGACCAGCACGGCGGCCCCCATGCCGCGGCGGTTGGCGGCTTGGTCGACCGCCACGTCGTCATGCACCAACACCGAAGCAACCGTATAGCCTTCCTCCAACGCCAGCTCTTGTGCGATGTCGGTGTTGAGGACGCCGCCGGTGTAGTTCTTGACAATATAGAGCGCGCCAGCCCCGCCGTCGACGGCGCGGGTGGCGGCGAGATATTGGTCGGGGGTGGGGCTGGTGAAGATCGCCCCAGGGCAGGCAGCATCCAACATGCCCTTGCCCACATAGCCCACGTTGAGCGGCTCATGGCCGCTGCCGCTGCCGCTGATGACCGCTACTTTGCCCTTAACGGGCGCATCCTTGCGGATGACGACATGCGGATTATACTGGACGCGCAGCAAGTGCGGGTAGGCAAGCTGGAGCCCCCGCAAGCTCTCCAGTGCGGCGTCCGCCGGGTCGTTGATCAGCTTTTGCATAAGGCAGCCAACGCAAGCAAATCGGAAGCAGGCAGAACACGGTGTGGCACGGTCCACCGAGAAGGCCGAGAACGGATGGCACAGAACATGCGCGTCATCCCATTGTACCGGCAATTGCGGCTTTGATCAATCCGCCGCCGAGAGCGCGGCTCGCCGGCGTAGCGTCGCGCTCGCCCCCGGCGTTCCGGCCATGCGCTGGGTGGTCTCACCGGTGAATCAGCGGCAGGTAGTCGGCATCGATGTTGCCGGGGCCGCCCGGTTCGCCGGGGGTGTCGCTCGCCGGCGTCAGCTTGAGCGTGCCATCCTCGCGATATTCGACCACATAGCGCAGCACTTGGCCCGCCGCCACGCGCCCACTGCCGGTGACCTTCGCCAAATTGCCCTGGGCGTCCAGCCCGGTGAGCGTCACCTCAAACGGGGTGCCGGCTGCCGCGCCGGGCGGGCTAAACACGCGCAGCGAAAAGACGCGCGCCCCATTTTCGGCCAGGAAGAGCACACGCTGCAACTCACCGGACGGTTGGCCGCCCGGCGGCACGATCTCGCCGTTGTGATAGGAACTGTTGGGGATGCCGGCGACGGTCTGGCCCGATGCCGGATCAAAGCCGGTGCGCCGCCACTGCTCGTCGACCAACAAGATCTCGACATGGCGGGCGTTGATCTGCAGGCTGGGCGTTCGCGCCCCCGCCCGCGGCGCGAGATAGCGGAAGGGGAAGGGCTTGCCCCGATATTGGCCCTCTTCGACGGCGGTGGTCGCATGTTGCAGGGGGAGGGGGGTCGTACTCTGGGTGCACGGCAGGGCCGAGCGTACCGGCCCCTCTGCCGTCACAGTACATTGATATGAGTGCCAGGGGTCGGCGATGCTCTGCGTGGTCACGCCGCCGGCGACGACCGTCCCGGTCGCCAAGACCCAGTGCTTGCCGTCTGCGACCTGCATCAGCACAGGATAGCCTTGGCCCAGCACGCCGTCCGTATCGCCGGTCGTCTGCCACTTCAGACGCACGTCT
>QEUY01000773.1 GCA_003577365.1 Chloroflexota bacterium
CTTGTGGCTCCTGCCGGCTTTTGCCTTGGTCATGCTGCTGCTGGCCTATGTGGTCTTCGCCTATTCTTCGGCGGAAGCCCAGACCGTGCCAGTGCCGCCTGGCGACTACTGTGTCGAGGGGATCGTGATCAACTGGGAAGAGCGCCCTCTTGCCGGTTGGGCGATCACCTTGAGGAATGAGAGCGGCACCGTCCTGAGCACCACGGTTTCGGCGTCTAAACCGACCGACGACGAAAACGGCGATGGCGAAGACGACGAGCTGCGCAAGGGCGAGTTCGAATTCCAGAACCTGCCCAAGATGCCGGATATCTACACCGCCACCATCGAAAGCCGGGAAGGCTGGGAGGGCGTGACGCCCACCACCATCACCTTCCCCATCAACGTGGGTGAGGACGACTGTGTGCGCATCCGCTTCAAGATGCGCCGCATCATCCCGGTCGAGGTCATCAAGTTTGACCGCAACCACGTCGGGCTTGAGGACTGGAAGATCGTGGCGACGCCGGGGCCGGGCAACCTGTTTGCCACCGAGCAGAAGGAAACAACCAACGTCACGGGTACCGCCCTCTTCACCTTGACGCCGGGTTCCTGGATCTTCACCGAGTATCCGCCCAAGACCGATTGGGACGAGCCGCGTGAAGCTTGGATGCCGGTTGTGCCGCCGAGCGGTCGCCAGGAACTCAAGATCGAGGACCGCGACTATCTGACCGCCGAGCTGCCCATCCAGATCGTCTTCAAGAACGAGTTGGTGGTGGGTTGTATCGTCGTCCAGAAGATCGGTATCATCCCGGCGACTACCAACGGTACCGCGGAGCTGGTGTCGCCGATCGGCAACACGAATATCTACACCGGCACCTACGGCGTGCCTGGGTGGACGATGACGCTGTACCGCAAGGACGGCAGCATTGCCCGCCAAGGTGTGACCGACGCCACCGGCCAGGTGATGTTCGACAACCTGCCGCTGGGGCCCTACACCCTGAAGGAAGAGAACCGGGCGGGCTGGGCCGAGCGTGTGGACGCCTCCACGCCGTTCGAGGTGCGTGAGCAGGACGTGGTCGTGAGCGGCAACAATTGTACCGACCCGGCTGACTTCTACTACTTCCGGAACGAGCAGGACGAGAGCGGCTTCTGCATCGAAGGCTACAAGATCGACGCCAACGAGGGCTATGGTCTGCCCGATTGGGAAATCAAGATCAAGCCTCTCGACGCGGGTGGCTTTGACCCGGAGGACGTGCGCACCGATGGTCGTGGCTACTACCGGTTCGACTTCCCACGGGACGACTACCGGATCCCTGGCGCCAAGTATGAGGTCTGTGAAGACGAAGAAGACGGCTGGCTGCCTCACACCGATACCTGCCAGACGGTGCGCTTGCCCGAATGGCCGATGGGTGAATGTGTCCAGTTGAAGGACTTCGTCAACCAGCAGGTCGGCCACTCCGAGCGCGAGAAGATGGAGAAGGATAAGGGCAAGGGTGGCATGTGGATGGGCGGCGGCGACATGGGTGGCAAGCCCGTGGCCTGCAGCAGCTACCACGTGGTCGAAGGCGGCGAAGGTCTGTACGACATTGGCCGGATGTACAAGAAGAGCCCGCAGCAGATGTTGGACGCGAACCCTGATGTCAAGAACAACAAGAACCAGTGGGTGTTCGTCGGCCAGAAGATCTGCATCCCGTAACAGCCTCTCCGGACTGAGACCGGTGACCCGCCGCTCGTAAGAGCATCCCGGCGCTAGCTGGTCTCAAAACCACCCTATATCCTCAGCCAGATGGGGCAGGGTCCAAGCGGACCCTGCCCCATCTCCTTTTATCCCCTAACCCTCCCACTTTCTCCATTCCTCGGCTGTTGCGCTACAATCAGACCATGCACATCGGCGTGTTGACCCACAACTATCCGCGCTTTGCGGGAGACTTCAGCGGCGCCTTTGTCGAGGCGCTCTGTCAAGAGTTCGCCACCCAAGGCCACGCCGTGACCGTCTGGGCGCCCTATGACCCGGCCTTCGCCCGCCCGCTGGCCGGGCCGGTGGACCTGCGGCTCTATCGCTACGCCTGGCCCGCCTCGCTGCACCGGCTGGGCTATATGCGCTCGATGCAGTCGGACCTGGCGCTGCGGCTGGACAGCTATCTGCTCAGCCCCGCCTTTTTTGCCGCGGGCATCGCCACCGTGCTGCGCGAGGCCCGGCAGCGGCGGCCCGATGTGCTGCATGCCCATTGGCTGCTGCCCAACGGCTTTATCGGCGCGGTCGCCAGCCGCCGGCTGGACATCCCCCTTGTCGTCTCGGTCCCCGGTTCGGATGCGCAGGTGGCGGGCAAGAACCCGCTCTTTCGCAGCATGGCGCGCTTTGCCTTTCGTCAAGCGGGGCTGCTCACCGCCAACAGCGAATCGCTGCGCGACAGCGTGATCGCGCTGGGCGCAGACCCGGCCAAGTTCGACATGATCATCTATGGCACAGACCCGGCGGCGCTGCGGCCCGACGC
>QEUY01000774.1 GCA_003577365.1 Chloroflexota bacterium
ATAGGGCAGCAGATAGGCCACGGCCTTTTTCATCACGCGCGCGCTCTTGACCACCTGGGGCAGAAACATCTTGCCCGCGCCAAAGAGGTCGCCCACCACATTCATGCCGTCCATCAGCGGCCCCTCGATCACCTCGATGGGGTTGTGGGCCACGGCCTGGCGCGCCTCTTCGGTGTCCTGCTCGATATAGTCGGTGATACCGCGCACCAGCGCGTGAGATAGCCGCGCTGCGACGGGCTGCGCGCGCCAGGCCAGGTCTTCGACCTTCTTCTGCCCGTTGCCCTTGACCGTCTCGGCATAGGCCAGCAGGCGGTCGGTGGCGTCGGGCCGCCGGTTGAAGATCACATCCTCCACCTTCTCCAGCAGTTCGGGTGGAATGTCCGCATAGACCGGAAGCTGACCGGCGTTGACAATGCCCATGTCCATGCCCGCTTGGATCGCATGGTAAAGAAAGGCGGAGTGCATCGCCTCGCGCACCGTATTGTTGCCGCGAAAGGCAAAGGAGAGATTGCTCACCCCGCCGCTGATCTTGGCCCCCGGCAGCTTGGCCTTGATCTGGCGCGTCGCCTCGATAAAGTTGACGGCGTAGGCGTTGTGCTCCTCGATGCCGGTGGCGATTGCCAATACATTGGGGTCAAAGATGATGTCGGTGGGTGCAAACCCCACCTGCTCAGTCAAGATTTTATAGGCGCGCGTGCAGATCTCGACCTTGCGCTCCACGGTGTCGGCCTGGCCCTGCTCGTCAAAGGCCATGACGATCACCGCCGCGCCATAGCGGCGTACGGCGCGCGCCTGGCGGATAAAGGCTTCCTCGCCTTCCTTGAGGCTGATCGAGTTGACCACGGCCTTGCCCTGCACACACTTCAGCCCAGCCTCGATGATCGACCAGCGCGACGAGTCGATCACCACTGGCACTTTGGCGATCTCCGGCTCGGCGCCGATCAGGTTGAGAAAGCGCACCATGGCGGCCTCGCCATCCAACATGCCGTCGTCAAAGTTGACGTCGATCATCTGCGCGCCGTTTTCGACCTGTTGGGCGGCGATACGCACGCCTTCTTCGTAGTTGCCCTCTAAGATCAGCTTGCGGAAACGCGCCGACCCGGTCACATTGGTGCGCTCGCCGATATTGACAAAGTTGGTGAAGGGCGTCACCTCCAGCGGTTCCAGCCCGCTAAAGACGGAGCGGGATGCAACTTCCGGCGTCGGGCGCGGCTGAAGCTGCGCCACCGCCTGGGCAATGGCGCGGATATGGTCGGGTGTGGTGCCGCAGCAGCCGCCGACCAGGTTGAGAAAGCCGCTCTGGGCAAAGTCGCGCAGCTGCGCCGCGATCTCCTCTGGCGACTGGTCATATTCGCCAAACTCGTTGGGCAGCCCGGCGTTGGGGTAACAACTGATGCGTGTATCCGCCACGTTCGCCAACACCTCAATATAGGGGCGCATCTCCTGCGCGCCCAACGAGCAGTTTAGCCCCACGCTGAAGGGCCGCGCGTGCTGCACCGACACCCAAAACGCTTCGGTCGTCTGCCCCGAAAGCCCGCGCCCGCTTAGGTCGACAATCGTGCCGGAGATCATCAACGGCACTTCCTCGCCGCGCTCTTCAAACAGTTCCTGGATGGCGGCGATGGCAGCCTTGCCGTTGAGCGTGTCGAAGATCGTCTCGACCAGCAACAGGTCGACCTCGCCGTCCAGCAGCCCGCGGCCCTGTTCTTTGTAGGCCGCCTTGACCTGGTCAAAGGTCACCGAGCGTGCGCCGGGGTCGTTGACATCCGGCGAAAGTGAAGCCGACTTGTTGGTCGGCCCCAGCGCGCCCGCCACATAGCGCGGCTGGGACGGCGTGCGCGCCGTGTACTCGTCGGCGGCGCGGCGCGCGATCTGCGCCGCGGCGCAGTTGATCTCATAGACCAAGTCTTCCATCTGGTAGTCGGCCAGCGAGAAGGCATTGGCGTTAAAGGTATTGGTCTCGATGATATCCGCCCCCGCCTCCAGATAGGCGCGGTGGATGTCCGCGATGATCTCCGGCTGGGTTAGGTTGAGCAGTTCGTTGTTGCCCTTTTGCGCGCCGGGCGCGTCGCGAAAACGCTCGCCGCGGAAGTCGGCCTCGGTCAGCTGATGGCGCTGGATCATCGTCCCCATAGCGCCGTCGAGGATCAGGATACGCTCCTGCACCAGCGTGCGGATATCAATTGGCGTGCGTGGCATGGCAAGTCTCCCCTTCTACTGTGCGTGGGGAGATTATAGCGGAGAATGGAGGAAAGCGCAGGAATATCGCGCCCCAATCGCAGAACCCGCACAAGGGGCCGATGCAAGTGTGGATAGAGCCACACGCCGGCACAGCTCGCGCGGCAGGTAACCTGTGCCGGCGTGTGGCCCACCCAGCGTTTCAACGCTCGCGTCAGATGCGGTTGGTCGAAATAGCCTGCGTCCTCTACCGTATCGAGGATCGAGCAGCCCTGACGCAACAGCGCC
>QEUY01000775.1 GCA_003577365.1 Chloroflexota bacterium
CGGCGAAATGGCCGTCTTTTGGGCCTTTGGCCTGGCCTTTGGCTTTGTCTTGCAGCGTAGCCGCTTCTGTTTTGCCAGCGCCTTTCGCGACCTCTTCCTCCTGCGCCATGGCCGAGCCATGCGTGGCGTGCTGGCCGGGCTGGCCGTGGCGACCGCAGGCTTCGCGGTGATGATGGCGCGCCAGGTTCCCAACCCCAGCCTGGGCATCCTCCCGCCCGACGCCAATGTGCTGCCCTTGGGCTGGCATCTGGTCGTGGGCGGGCTGCTCTTCGGCATCGGCATGGTGGTGGCGGGCGGCTGCGTCTCCGGCAGCGTCTACCGCATGGGCGAAGGCTATGTCGCCTCCTGGGTCAGCTTCGGCGGGATCATGCTCGGCCTGCTCGTCGCCGGCTACACCTGGAACTGGTGGTGGAACGCCAGCATCGCCAATGGCCCGCGCCTCTGGCTGCCCACCTACTTGGGCCATGCGGGGGCCATCGCCGTCACCTTTCTGGGGCTGTTAGCCGTCTATCTGCTGGTGCTCTGGTGGGAAAGCCGCGGCGGCATAACCATCCCAGAGACGCCCTTTATGGGCAGCGGCGGGGAGAGCTTTCGCGCCAAGCTGGGCGACAGCCTACGCCGCGTCTTTGTCCACGGCTGGCCCATGGTCACCGGCGGCGCGATCTTGGGCGGGCTGAACCTCTTGCTCTTTCTCCACTCGCACCCTTGGGGCTTCACCGGCGAAATTTCGCGCTGGGTCATCGGCCTCAGCAACGGGAACTGGGCGATACGGGCATCCTGCATCACATGTTCTTCTTGGTGTGGGGCATGGTCTTTGGGTCGTTTATCGCCGCGCTCTATGCCGGCGAGTTCAAAATCCGCCTGCCGCGCCAAAAAACGCGCTATCTCCAGGCGGCGGGCGGCGGCGTGGTGATGGGCTACGGCGCAGGGCTGGCGATGGGCTGCACCATTGGCGCGTTCTTCTCCGCCATCCCGTCGCTGGCCGTCAACGGCTGGGTCTTTGCGCTCTGCCTCACCGCAGGCGCATGGATCGGCGCCAAAGTGATCGAACGTATCAACTGATTGGTTGTCCAGACTTTCTGAGCCACCGGAAAGGAATCCCTATGGCGCTCAAACAACTAGACGTACGCGGCGAAATCTGTCCCTATCCCATGATGAAGACCGTCCAAGCGTTGAAGAAGCTGAGTCCCGCCGACCAGGGGCTGGAGGTCATCACCGACCACGCCCCGGCGCTGGAGACGATCCCGACCCAGGCGGCGCGCTTGGGCTATCAAGCGACCATCGAGGAGACCGGCTCTCCGGAATGGCGCATCACATTGACACGCAGCTAACCGTTTGCCCAGGAGACACCCAGGAGAAACCGTCCCATGAAAACCCGTATTTGGATCGCGTTCGCGTTGCTTTTGCTCAACGCTGCCTTGGCCGCGTGTGTCGCCCCGGCCGCGGCCACCGACCCTGAGATCGCGCCCGTCGAAGTCTATGCCAACCCTGATGTGCTGGTGGATACGCAATGGGTCTTGGACCATCTGGACGACCCCAATGTGCGCCTGGTCGACGTCAGCGGCAAGCCCGAAGATTATGCCGCGGGCCATCTGCCCGGCGCGGTCTATGTCAGCACCGGCAGCGAGATGACCAACCCGGAAGATTCGACCAAGGGGCAAATCCTGACTCAAGACGCACTCTCCGCCTTGCTCAGCCGGATCGGCGTCACCCCAGAGACGACGGTCGTCTTTTATGACGGCAGCAGCAACCTGCTGGCCACGCGTGCCTTTTGGGTGCTCAAGTACTATCAACACGCCAATGTCAAGGTCTACAACGGCGGCAGCCTCAAATGGGTCGCCGATGGACAGCAGTTGGTGACCGATGCCGTCGCAGTGACGCCCACCGAGTATGTCGCCCAGGACCCCGACCTGGCGATCCGCACCACGACCGAGTATGTCCTGGACCATCTCGACGACGAAAATGTCGTACTGTGTGACACGCGCGGGCCGGAGGAGTTCGCCGGCACCGACGTGCGCGCCAAGCGTGGCGGCCACATCCCCGGCGCGATCAACGTCGAATGGGTCAACGCGGTCAACGCCGACGGCACCTTTAAGGACGCGCGCGCCCTCTTTGACCTCTACACCAAGGCCGGGTTTATGCCCGACAAGCAGATCATCACCTATTGCCAAACCGGCGTGCGCGGCGCGCACACCTGGTTTGTGCTCAAGGAACTGCTGGGCTATCCCGACGTGCGCAACTATGACGGGTCGTGGGAGGAATACGGCAACCGCGACGACACGCCTATCGAGTCGTAGATCGTTGATCGCCGTATCGCAACATGAGTCATGGCAAAAATGCGTGCGCTGTGCCGCCGGGGGATCAATCCCCCGGCTACGGCACGACGCCCGCTCAAGCGGGCTGGTTGTGTGCACCCCCACGGCACGCCGCTTCTCGTAGCCGCAGTCTGGAGCAGCAGCCGCACGCTGTGGCGCGCGCTCCGGCGCATAGCCCTAAATGTGCGGTACAATACCGCACCTACGCTTTCTTGCTTCTCTTCTTTTCTTTGCGTCCTTTGCGCCCTCTGCGGTTTATCTCCGCCGTGAATCTCCAGGTGCGCCGCAAGTTGTCCATTTTCCACGCGCAGAGTATGATCGCTCGTGGACCCCACCGTCCGACTCCCATCCAACCGCAGCAACCAGCCGATCGATTCGCCGATCGATTCACGGAGAAGACAAGATGAAGATCACCCATGTGCGTGTCTTCCAGGTGGAAGGCGTGATGGATCACGCCGGGACCTTTTGGGAAGAACGCCTGATCCGGCCTGTGGACATCTACCCTGAACACCGGGAGGAAGGCGCAACCTGGTTGGAGCCGCATGGCCCCGACCGATACCGCATCGTGGCGCATTTCGTCGAGATCGGCACCGATGCCGGCATCACCGGCATCGGCGGCCCCATGCCTGCCGACCAGGCGTTTGTCATCGCCACCCAGCTCAAACCGCTGCTCATCGGCCATGACCCGCTCGCCATCGAACGCATCTGGGACCGTATGTACCGCTATATGGTCCACGGGCGCAAGGGCGTGGTCATGATGGCGATCAGCGTGGTGGATTGCGCCCTGTGGGACCTCAAGGGCAAATGGGCCAATGCGCCGGTCTACACCCTGTTGGGCGGCCCCACGCGCACCGAAATCCCGGCCTATGCCAGTATGCTTGGCTATTCGCTTGAC
>QEUY01000776.1 GCA_003577365.1 Chloroflexota bacterium
TCGGGGTCGATGGCGGGCCGGAAGTTGCTGCCCACGGCCACGGCCAATTCGCTGTCCACCAGGGCGCGGTAGAGACGGCTGCTGCGGTTGTTGCCGCCGTCGCCAAACAGGCCCATACCCTTGGCCCCGCCCAAGACCGCGTCCATGATGACCAGCGGGAAGAAATCGGGGTGGGTGGCGGCCACGCCGTGGAAGGAGTGCATATAGTAGGCGGTGCGGTCGCTGCCGCGCAGCAAGATGCGCCGCTCGGCCTGCTGCTCCGGCTCCTGCAGCGCCACGGCGGGCACGGGCGGGCCGGGCGGCAGCCCGCCGAAATAGTGCTCCAGCTTGGCCAGCATGGCGGCGCTGTCGAAGTCGCCGGAGACGACCACCACGGCGTTGTTGGGCGCATAGTAGGTGCGGTAGTGGCGGTAGAGATCGTCGCGCTGGATGTTGAGCAGGTCGCCGCGCCAGCCGATGGTCGGATGATGATAGCTGTGGACGCGATAGGCGGCGGCCTGCACCTCTTCGGTGAGCAGCCAGAAGTAGGAGTTCTCTGCGCCTTCGCGCTCGCTCAGGATGACGGTGCGCTCGCCTTCGACCTCGTCGGGGTCAAAGACGGCATGCACCATGCGGTCGCTTTCAAACTGCAGGGCCAGGTCGATGCGCGCCGAGGGCAGGCTTTCAAAATAGGTCGTCCAGTCGGGCGTGGTCATGCCGTTGGAAATGCCGCCGGCGCGCGCCACCGCCTTGTCGAACTCGCCGCGCGGGAACTGTTGGGTCCCCTTAAAGAGCATATGTTCGACCCAGTGGCTGATGCCGGTGAGTCCGGGCTGCTCGTTGCGGCTGCCCACTCGATAGAAGATCCAAAACCCGGCCACAGGCGCGACATGGCTCTCCTTGAGCAGGACGCGCAGCCCATTGTTCAGTTGCGTTGTGTGCAGCCCATCAACGGCCATTCGACAAGAAGGAGCCGCGTCCCACGGCGCGATAGGTGAAGCCCAGGTCGAGCATCTGCTGCGGTTCGTAGATGTTGCGCCCGTCGACCACAATGGGCCGGCACATCGCCTGCTTGATGCGCGTCATGTCCAACTGTTTGAACTCGTTCCATTCGGTGCAGACGACCAGCGCATCCATGCCTTCGGCCAGTTCATAGGGGTCTTCGACCAGACGCAGCTCTGGGTTCTCGCGCGCCACGTTGGCCATGGCGACCGGGTCATAGCCGCTGACCAGCGCGCCTTCGTACTGCAGCATGCGTGCGATCTCCAGCGCGGGCGCGTCGCGAATGTCGTCGGTGTTGGGTTTAAAGGCCAGCCCCAACAGCCCGACCTTGCGGTCGGCGAGCGGCCCGTTGAGCAGCGAGCGCAGGGTAAAGACCGCCCAGCGCCGCGCGTCGCGGTTGATGTCCATCACGGCGCGCAGCAGGGCCGGATGCGAGCCTTGCACCAGCGCCATATGCTCCAGCGCCTTGACATCTTTGGGGAAGCAACTGCCGCCATAGCCCAGGCCGGCGTTGAGGAAGTGGGGGCCGATGCGTTTGTCATAGCCCATACCCACCGCGACCTCTTGCACATCCGCGCCCAGTTGCTCGCAGATCGTGGCGATCTCGTTGATAAACGCGATCTTGGTTGCCAGGAAGGCATTGCTGGCATATTTGATCATCTCGGCGGTGCGCAGGTCGGTGACGATGATGCGCGTGCGCAGCGGCAGGTGCAGTTGCGCCACCTTTTCGGCGGCATCGCTGTTTTTGCTGCCCAAGACCACGCGGTCGGGGTTCATAAAGTCGTAGATGGCCGAGCCTTCGCGCATAAACTCAGGGCAGCTCACCACGTCAAAGGCGATGTGCGTATGCTGGCTGCGCTGTACGATGTCTGCGACCCAGTCGCCTGTGCCCACGGGCACGGTGCTTTTGTTGACGATGATCAGCGGGTGGGTCATGGCGTGCGCGATCGACTCGGCGGCCATGCGCACATAGCGCAGTTCGGCCTCGCCGTCGACGCCGCTGGGCGTGCCCACGCAGATAAAGACAAAGCCGGCGTCGGCCAGCGCCTCGGCGTAGTCGGTGGTGAAGCGCAGCCGGCCCGCCTTGACATTGCGTGCGATCATCTCGCTCAAGCCGGGTTCGAAGATGGGGACTGCGCCAGCACGCAGTTTGTCGATCTTCTCTTGGTCGATGTCGATGCAGGTGACCTGGTTGCCCATGTCGGCAAAACAGGTGCCGGTGGTCAGGCCCACATAGCCTGTGCCGGCGACGGCGATGCTTTTCATCTGTGTACCTCCTCAGCCAACTCGATTGGCTCGGCCAACTCCACTTGTGTACGCGCGCGGGAGAAATCGTCCCAGCGCAAATGCTCGCGCCAGAAATAATAGGCGCCGACGGCGGTGACCGGCAGCCACAGGGCGGCATGCAGGGTAAAGGTGTAGCTGGCCGCCAGATTGCGTTCCACCCCAAAGGCCGCCAAGGTTTCGATGCCTGGGGTGTCCATCAACATGAGCACGATAAAGCCGACCTGGAAGCTGAAGGCGTGCATGACGAACCAATATTTCACCGTCTCGATCAGCCAGATCACGACGCTGGTGCCAAAGATCATCAACACCGCTTCGCCGTGGCCCAGGCTGGCCAGCCCCTCCATAAAGCGTGTATAGAGGTCGTCGGTCTTGGCGCGGAT
>QEUY01000777.1 GCA_003577365.1 Chloroflexota bacterium
TGGCCTGCACCCGCCCCCGCGCTGTTGGAGGCTCTGGCGTGCTGCCACCCCACTGTGCCCAGCGCAGACAACCCGGCCAAACAGATCGCGCTGCGTCTGCATGGGCGCATCCCCTGTTTTTGGGGCGCGAACCTGGAGGCTGCAGCAGCGCAAGCATGGACGGCGGCTCTGCTTTGGTCTGCCGAAACCATGGCGTTAGCTGCCCATCAAGACGAACTGAGCCGGCTGTTGGTGATGGCGCGCTTTCCGCGCTTCTGGCCCAACGCTGCTGTGCTTGTACATCTGATCACCCCAGACGCGCCCGCCGGCTTGGCCGCCGAGACGGGCCGCCTGCTGGCGCGCCGCCGCTTTGCCATGCTTGACCTTCACGCGCCCGCCGGTCTCGCCCTGCTGGATCGCGCGCTCTATTGGTTGGACATGGGCGAATGGGTCGCGCTCTACGCTGCTGCGCTCAACAACGTCGATCCCGCGGCGCAGGTTCCGCTGGAGATCCTCTTCGGCGCAGGTTGACCGTGCGCCGAACGTGTGCGCGCCTTGCGCGCCTTATGCGCGCGGCCGGTTGGCCGGCGCAGGGCCGGTCACTGCCGCCCCAAGCGGCGGCGAATTGCCCACAGGCCGCCCAAAAAGCGCGTTTGACAAGCCCCTCAACTGCCCGTATACTGTAGTTAACCTCTTGTTCATCAACGGATTCATATATTCTTAACAAGAGGAACCTATCTGGTGCGGGCGGCGTTCTCAAGGATGAGACCAATCAATCGTCCGTCCGGCAGATCGCACGGCAGACTGAGCGTGGGTCGCCGGTGATAGAAGAAAGGTAAGTGCGAGTTGTTTGTCTATGCTCGGCGAGCCGCTGACAAAGCACTAATTGATGGAGATCGGTGGTAAGAGACACTCAGGACGACATGTGCCTGGGTGTCTTCGTTTATTTGGCCTACCTCACGCTTTCCATTGCAGGTTCAAAGTAGTGTGCTCTAGGTTCAACTACACGAAAGGACATGATGATGGATTCGGTTGCGAGCAGAATTCTCAAGGCACGCCAGTATGCACAAGAACGCGACCGCCGCGTGCGCGTGCATCGCATCGAAGCAGAACTCTACGGAGAACATGCCAACCACAAAGTTGCCTACGACGACGGACGCTGGACTTGTGACTGTGAGGAGTCGCAGTTGCGCGGTGTATGTGCCCATATTATGGCGATGGAGGAGATCTTGGGCGATACGGTAGAGCCGGCCCCGTTGGCCCTGCCGCAGTAAGCCTGAACCTCAGCGCCGGAGTCGAGTCAACGCCGCAGGCGGCAGCTTGAGCGCCTCTGCCGGCGACAGACCGTCGTAGATCATCATAGATGCTGAATACCGGGGCGATCGGTGTGTCGCCCCGGTCTTTCTTTTCCGTGCTGGGTTCGGCTGCTTGGTTCGGAGCTTTGTTGCCCGCCGCCAGCGCGATCGCTTTGTCAGGCAGGATAGAGATGTGATATTCTGGAGCGCGCCAATACGAACGGAAGGGATGTAACCGACGCCATCTTGACCAACGTCATCTTGACCAACGCCAGCTTGAGACGGAACTTACAACTGCTGATCGGCTTGCTGGTCAGCGCCTTTTTTATCTATCTCACCCTGCCCAGCCTTCATTTACCGGATGTGCTCGACGCGCTGGCCGCGGCCAACTATTGGTGGCTGCTGCCGGGGATCGCCGTCTACTTTGCCGGTCTGTGGGTGCGGGCGTGGCGCTGGCACTACGCCCTGCGCCATCTCAAGCCCATCCCGGTGCGCCGGCTCTTCCCCTTGATCTGCATCGGCTATTTCGGCAACAACGTCTATCCCTTCCGCGCCGGCGAGGTGATCCGCTCCTATGTCCTGAAACGCCGCCAAGACATCGCCATCCCCTCTAGCTTGGCGACGGTGATCATCGAACGCGTTTTCGACGGGCTGGTCATGCTGCTCTTTGTCTTTCTGGCGCTGCCCTTTGCCCCCATGCCCAGCCAATATCGCAACCTCGTCGTGCTGCTCACGGTGCTGATGGTCGCCGCATCCGCGCTCTTTATCTGGATGGCGCTGCGCCCGCAGTGGATGGCCGCGGTCTATGGCTGGTTTGCCCGGCGGCTCTTGCCCACCCCCATCCGCGCCAAGACCGACGACCTCTATACACGCTTTATGGAGGGGCTGGCCAGCCTGGGTCACGGCGAAGCGGTGTTGATGATTTTTGGCACCAGCATTGTGATCTGGCTGATCGAGACGGTGAAGTATTGGTTTGTCATGCACGCTTTTAGCTTCCAGGCCGGCTTTATCGTGCTCATGTTGATGAACGGGTTGGTGAACCTGGCCACCACCCTGCCCTCTGCGCCCGGCTATATCGGCACCTTTGACACCCCAGGCATCGAAACCTTGGCGGCCTTTGGGGTGGAACGCAATCTGGCGGCCAGCTACACCTTTACCCTGCATGCCGCCCTGTGGCTGCCGGTC
>QEUY01000778.1 GCA_003577365.1 Chloroflexota bacterium
GCAGGAGGTCCATCACGGTACCCATCGCCGGGCCAAGGGTGCGCGCCGCGTCGATGTAGTCTGAGAAAAAGACGCCAAAGAGCATCAAGCCGATGGAGGAATAGAGCGCCACCGGCTCGTTGGGCCGGGCGCGGAAGATCAACAGCGCTACGCTGACATAGAAGAAGGCGACCAAAAAGGCCAACGCAATGTTATAGAGGGCGTATTGGTGGGATGTCCAGCCCAGCCCAATCAGCGCGTCGAGGCCGGCAGGCGTCAGCAGATCGGAGGCGCAGGGCAGGTCGGTGCAGGGTGTGACCCAGCGCGCATAGGCCGGGCGGATGGCGAGCAGCATCAATTCCACCACCAGCACCGCCACGCCAAACCAGACGGCGCGCAACAGGTAGACCAGCCGGCGCCGTCTGCGGCGCAATTTGCTTTCGCCAGGCGAGGAGGAGGCCAGGATGCCCTGCATCGACGACTCCAGATGTGGACTTGCAGCCGAGCGGTTTGGCGCGCCTGCGCTGTTGCACTGGTTTGGCGCGCCCGTGTTATTGTACCGCAAGCCCTGCCAGGCGTTCAACGCTGTGCATACCCCAGCATCTATCCCTGGGCCGGGGCCGGGGTATCTGCCGCCCAACCGTGCAACCCCCCACATCTAGCCGCGTGCGGATGGCGTATGCTATGATGAAGGCGCAGCCAAGACCGGCATCCCCGGTCTGCGGATAGACCCAAGCGACCACCTCGCCTCAACCACAGCCGTGGGAGAACGCTCGCCTCAACCACAGCCGTGGGAGAACGCAGCATGAAACGAGCGATCCTGGTTTGTGCGGCAGCCGTGCTGGCTGTGCTGGTGACCATGCGTGTCTTTGCCGAAGAAGGGCTGGGCCAGCCCCAAGAGACCCAGCCGCAGAGCGTGCTTACCGCGACCCAGGCCGGCCCTGCGACCGAAGCCGTCACCGCGACGCAGGCCGTCACCAGCACGACGGAGACGACCACCGAAAGCACCATCACCCAGACGGTGATCACCGAGACCGTGCCGGTGACCGCCGAACCGGTTGTGCCGGAGCCTGTCACCACTGAAACTGTGACCACCACCGTGATCGTCACTACCACCACGGCGATCACCCAGGTGCAGATCATATCGCAGACCGAACAACCGGCCATCCAACTGGTGCTCACCGAGACGATTGCGCCGGCGCGGGTGACGGTCAACCTGGATGCAGACTATACGCTGGACCCCTTCCTGGTCAGCGTGCAGGCGGGCGGCCCGTTTTCGGCCATCGGGCTTGGCCCAGGCTGCAGCGGCTATGTCGGCAGCGCGCCGGCGGTCAGCCTCAACTGGAGCGGAACGGTCGATTCGATCGAGTTCTTTTTGCTCAGCGACGCCGACCCGACCCTGGCGATCCAGACCCCCGCCGGCCAGATTGTCTGTAACGACGACGCCAACGACGTGCTGTTGGACCCGGTGATCCAGATCGACGCGCCGGCCCCTGGAACCTATCATATCTGGGTGGGCAGCTATGCTCGCAACCAACGCATCCCAGGGCTGTTGGCGATCAGCCGCGACCCGGCGCAGACCGTCGGCACGCTGCGGCTGGAAACCCTGATCCGGCGTGAGCCGATCCCCAAACTGGTAGCGGAACCGGCGCTGGTGCGCGCTACGTCGCTGCCCACGGCAACCACGCGCCTGGCCGAGATCGGCGTCGCCACCCTGCAACCGGGCGTCACGCCCGTCAGCGCGCCGGTGGTCGCCGCCGGGGTCGTGCCCGCCTTCGACCTGCCGATCCGCGGCGCGGTCTGCCCCGGCTATATCAACAACGCCATCGACTACAGCTTTACCTGGTCGGGCGAGACGCCCAACTTGCGCGTCTTTTTTGAAGGGGACGGCGACGCCAGCCTGCTGGTGGTCGGCCCAGGCGACACGGTCTACTGCAACGACGATGTGGCGGGCAAGGAGAACTTGAACCCGATGGTCAACATCGTCAACCCGCCCACAGGGACCTATCTGGTCTATGTGGGGCGCATCAACCCAGAGCAGCCGGTTTCGGGCCTGCTCACCGTCGTCGAATCCACTGACCAGCTCCCGGCTGTGCTCACGGCCGTACACTAGACCACTAGGCGAGGGGGGATTATGCACCGCTTCAACGGGGGCCGCGCCGCGGCAAAGGGGACCTTGCGCTGCAGCCGATGGGGGGCGCTGGGGCTGACGCTGCTCCTGTGGCTGGTCACGGCGCAGCCCGGCCACGCGCAGAGCGGCAACGTGTGGCAGATCGACTACTATGCCAACCCGACCTGGGGTGGCGCGCCGGTCTATACCGACTTCGACAATGTAGTTGCCTATCACTGGCGCAGCGCCCCGCCGGGGCCGCGCATGCCCACAGACAACTGGACGGCGCGCATGACAAGCGATGCCTTTTTCTATGCCGGCCTCTACCGCTTTACGCTGATCGCCGACGACGAATTTGTGCTCAATGTGGACGGCATGGACTATCTCGACACACGCGACCAGGGGCAGTCGGGCAAGGCCTTTGTCTTCGATATCGTGATGACGCAGGGGATCCACCCGATCCGGCTCGATTATCGCCAGTTTACCGGCCAAGCCTATATCAGCCTGGATTGGCGGGTGGTGAAGGAAGAAGGGCAGATACCGCCAGGCACGGTCGCTGCGGGCAGCGTGGTGACCCGCTACGGCGACTTCACGCGCTGTATGCAGCAGGGGCTGCACCAAAGCTATTGTTTCCAGGCCGACGGCTCCTGGGGGACGCCCAGCCTGCGCGAGATCCGGGTCGAAGCGCCGATTGCGCTCTGGGAGGTGTGTACGGCGGGCACAGTGCAGACGCGGGCGCTTGCACCCGAGGCCGCGCCCCGCTCGGCGCAGTGCTCGCGCAGCGAAGCAGGCTGGTTCGCGCGGTAGGGGGAGATCTTCACCGCAAAGGTCGCAGAGGGCGCAAAGGCCAGAGCAGAGAGGGAGTGGCTCCGCCCCACAGGGCGGACCCTGTTCCAAAAGGGGGTATCTAAAACATCCAGGCGGGGCGCGTGCCGTCGATGCAGGCCGCGTCGGGTGGGCGTGCAGGGTCGGCCAGAAAATCGCGCGCCAGGCGCGCCGGACAGGATGCGGCCTGGCGGCCCCCCTGCCGGATCACCTCATGGCCCGCGC
>QEUY01000779.1 GCA_003577365.1 Chloroflexota bacterium
CTTGATCATCCCGCCGCCGGTCTCAGCATGTTTCCAGTCGCGGAAGCCGGTATCGACATAGTACTGCTCGATCTGGTCGATGCTGGTGCCGTTGTCCCAAGGGAAGGTAAGCAGCTTGTTGTCGCCTTGGAAGTAGTATTCCACATGGCACTGGGCGCAGACATAGGTGCGCATCTCTTGGCGCGTCGCCTGGCTCACGTCGATGCCGCGGCGTTCCATGGCGTTGAGAAAGCCGGGGCGCGTGATGCGCAGTGCCATCGTGTCGGGGTTGTGGCAGTCGGCGCAGGTGCTGCCCCCGTGCAGTTGGTCCTGCAGTTCCTTATAGGGCGTGCGGTTGAAGGCCTCCCAGCCCATTTCCTCGATCAACTGTGGCGCTTCGGCGGCGTGACAGTTGGCGCACGCGCCCGGCTGGTCACGCTCGGTGACGCGGCGCGTCTGCTTCTGGTCGATCAGCGCATAGTAGTGGCCGCGCTCTTCGTTGTGGTCGATGGCAAAGGCATAGCCCGCCCACAGCCGCGTCATGGCCGGATATTTCTCCAGCTTGCTATAGGGTGTGGAGCCGCCATAGGGCGTGGAGCCGTAGTCTTCTTCCGTGCGGCGGAATGAGTCGTACTGCACCGGAAAATTCTGGCCCCAGACGGCAGGGTCGAGTTCATCTTGGGCGATCTCTACCACTTTGAGCGGATATTGCACCGCTTCCATCTTGCGGGTTTGTATGTTCATCAACAGCGCGGCTATGCCTGCGGTCAACCCGGCGGCAAAGAGAAAGACCGCGATGTAGAGCCAAAATTGGCGGCTTCGCAGAAAACGCATAGGTCTCCAATATCCTTCCTTATCCTGCGCCGGTCAGTTGCGGGCCGCGTTGCCGTGGCCCACATTGCCATGACAGCGCACGCAGGAGAGTTCTTCGTCGTCGATCAGGTGGTTGATTTGACTGACCATGTTGCCGTGGCAGTCGATGCAGTTCTCATGCGCGATGCGCGCGTTGAACTCGCGAATGCGGATTGGGTCGGGGTAGTTGCCGGTGGTAAAGGCCAAGCTGTGGTTCCAGCCGTTGATCCCCTTGACGATCCACTTATCCGGAAAGCGGTGCGGCGTATGGCAATCGTTGCAGGCCGCGACAGCTCTATGGCTGGAGTGATTCCAGCCGTCAAACTGGCCGTTCATGGCATGACAGTTAACACAGGCGGCCGGGTCGTTGGAAAAGTAGGAAAGCCCCTCCGCATAGTTAAAGGTGAAAAGGCCCAAGCCCATGCCAATGCCAAGGAGGGCGGCGAGGACAAAGAGGGCCATGCGCGCTGGGTTGCGCGCCGGGGAACGAGTCGTGTCCATGCACAATACTCCTACGTAGTCGATGATGGTGTGCGCGCCACAACTGAGGTCGCGGGTGCGACCCCACACAGGCAAAGAGAATCACGGCAGCGCGCCTGCATACGAACGCGGCTCCAACGCCTTGGTCCGGTTTTAGCGCGTACGCACCCACTGCCGGCCCCAGCGCCGCATGCGACGGGCACTGAGTAAGACCATCAGGCGCAGGCGACGTTGATAGAGATAGGCCAGGGCGCCGATCGCCCCGATGATGGCCCACTTGATCAACACCTCTTCCGGCGCCAAATGCGCAGTCCAGTAGCCTAGCACATTGGCAATGAGCAGGCCCAACCCTCGCCCCGCCAGCAACGCCAACAACAGGCTCCGCAAGGAGAGAGACGAGAGTCCCGCAACATAGAAGATCAGGTCGGGAACCGGGAAGATGAAGAGCAGCCACCAGGTGAAAGGCGACCGCATCCGCAGCCTCTTCTCCCAGCTTGCGATCTGGGCCGGCTCGAAAAACCGATCGATTAAAGGGCGACCAAAGGTGCGCGCCAAGAACATGGCGAGGCTCGCACCGGCGGTCAACCCGGCAATGCTATAGAGAGAACCGGGCAGCACTCCGAACAGATAGCCGCCCATGACGCCCATGAAATGGCCGGGCAGCGGCGCGATCAATACCTGGAGCGCAAAGATCGAGACATAGACGATGGGCGCCAGCGGGCCAAAACCCAAGATCCAGCGCCGCAGATCGTCGCCGCGATCCAAGAGCCGGGTCAACGGAGCACTGAGCCACCAGAGGGCCAAGACAAGCGCTGCGCTCCCCACCAGCACCGCCCACAGCTCCCAGCGCCGCCAGTGGGCGAAGGCGCGCCCACCGGCAGGATACGGCTGTTTCGACACTTTCGTGCTCGTGGTCATGTGCACTTGGGGTCTGGCGTGGGTCGCCAATGCTCCTGAACAGACCTGCGCCGGGCAAGCCGCGGTTCCAGATGCGCACTACGCTGCCTCTGGATCGACGACCCGACAGGCAGCGCAGATGGATACAGCCATGTGCCCCCAGACGGATACACATCGCCATTGAGTTGTAGTATAGGCGATCTATGCAAAACATGCCAGTCGCCTGCAAGCCATTGACTTGGGC
>QEUY01000780.1 GCA_003577365.1 Chloroflexota bacterium
CCTGAATGTGACGCTGCCGGACTGCGCCGAGGTGGTCACGTCGCGCTATGTGCCGGGGCTGGCGGATGAAGCGGCGGCGCTGCGTGCGGCGCTGGCCGCGCCGATCGGGTCCGCGCCGCTGGCGGCGAAGGTGCGGCCCGGCGACCGTGTGGTGATCGTGCACAGCGATATCACACGCGCCACGCCCAACGACCGCATCTTGCCTGTGTTGCTGGCCGAACTCGAGGCGGCAGGGGTGGCACGCCAGGATATCCAGCTGCTCAACGCCTTGGGCACACACCGGCCCCAGACCGAGGCCGAACTGCGCGCCATGCTGGGCAGCGCGGTCGTGGATACCTATTGCTGTCTACAGCACGACGCCTTTGATGATGCGGGCCTCGTGCCGCTGGGGGTCACGGCGCGCGGCAATCCGGTGCGCATCAACCGGCACTATCTGGAGGCGGATGTCAAGATCCTCACCGGTTTTATCGAGCCGCACTTCTTCGCCGGTTTCAGCGGCGGCCCCAAAGGCGTGCTCCCCGCGCTGGCCGGGGCCGAGAGCGTGGCCAGCAACCACGGCTACGCCATGATCGGCCATCCGCAGGCGACCTGGGGGGTGACCGAGGGCAATCCGATCTGGGAGGAGATGCGCGAGGTGGCATTGATGACGCAGCCCACCTTTCTGCTCAATGTGACGCTCAACGCGCAGAAGCAGATCACCGGCGTCTTTGCCGGTGATCTGCTGGAGGCGCACCGCGCCGGATGCCGCTTTGTACGCCAGCAGGCGATGGTGGCGGTGGACGCGCCCTATGACATTGTGGTGACGACCAACAGCGGCTACCCGCTTGACCAGAATCTTTACCAGTGTGTCAAGGGTATGAGCGCGGCCAGCCAGATCGTGCGGCAGGATGGCGCGATCATCTTGGCGGGCGCATGCCAGGATGGGCTGCCCGACCATGGCCGTTACGCCGAACTCTTGCAGGCCGCAGGCTCCCCCCGCGGGGTGCTGGAGATGGTGGCGCAGCCGGGCTTTGAGGCGCAGGATCAGTGGCAGGTGCAGATTCAGGCGTTGATCCAAGAGCGCGCTGAGGTCTATGTCTACAGCGACGGGCTGACCGACCGCCAGATCGAAGGCGCGCTGCTGCGCCCCTGCCGCAATATCGAGGCGACAGTTTCGATGTTGCATGAAGAACTGGGCGCGGCCCCGCGCATCTGTGTCTTGCCGGAAGGCCCGCAGACGGTGGCCTATGTAAAATAGACGGGCGTAATACAAGGCGCGTGAAGCCCGCCGTGTGACATAGGAGATCAACCTATCCGACCAGGGGAACGAAGGAGGAACCCGATGGCCCGCTTGACTTCCGCACAGGTAGCGCAGTTTGAGGAGCAAGGGTATCTCGTCGTCGAGGGGTTGCTTGATCCGGCGGCAGACCTGGACCCGATCATCGAGGAGTACAAGGGCGTGCTGGCTCACTTGGCGCGTGACCTAGCCGCCGCGGGACAGATTGCGTCCACCTATGACGACCTGCCCTTTGGCAAACGGCTGATCCAGATTTACCAGGAGAGCGGCAAGGTCCACGCCCAATATTTCGACTTCTCGCTGCCTCAGGGGGGTGTGACCGAGGAGACGCCGATGTGGGTCGGGCCGGCGGTCTTTCGGGCGATGACCAATCCTCGGCTGCTCGACGCGGTGGAGTCGCTGATCGGGCCGGAGATCTACTCGAACCCGGTGCAGCATGTGCGCATCAAGCCGCCGGAACATCTGACGCCCAAGGACGACCAGGGCAACGTGCAACTGGGCGCGACGCCCTGGCACCAGGACAACGGCGTGGTCTTGCCGGAGGCGGACGAGACGCAGATGCTGACCGTCTGGTTCCCGCTGCTGGATGCGCCGGTGGAGGCGGGGCCGCTGCAGGTGATCCCCTCCAGCCATCGCGACGGGCTGCGTACGCACTGCCCAGGGCTGCCGGGCGGGCTGGCGATCCCCGCGCCACTGTTGGAGATGGATCAGGCGCTGCCGATCCCGCTGAAGCGCGGCGATGTGCTCTTTCTGCACCGGCGCACCTGCCACGCGTCGCTTTCGAATGTCAGCGAGAATATCCGCTGGAGTTTTGACCTGCGCTACAACCCTATCGGCCAGGCGACGGGCCGCGGCGCGTTCCCCGGTTTTGTGGCGCGCAGCCGGGCGCACCCGGAGCAGGAGCTGCACGACCCAGAGGCCTGGGCCGAGTTGTGGTATGCCACGCGGCGGCGCATGGCCGCGGAGAATTTCGACAAACCTTTTAACCGCTGGGACGGCAAAGCGCCGGTGTGCGCCTAGCTCCCGGCCTATCGACGGCGAGACAGTATGGAATCTGCACAACTGGCGCGCATCCAAGAGCGCGCACGCTGGATCCGCACGGAGACGGTGCGGCTGATCGCGATTGCCAAGAGCGGGCATTACACGTCGGTCTTCTCGGCGGCGGAGATCTTGGC
>QEUY01000781.1 GCA_003577365.1 Chloroflexota bacterium
TGCTCCTGATCACCAAGGGCGATCTCTTTGACCAAGAGGGCAAGCTGGCACGGTCGGGCATCGGCGACTACTTTACCCATATCGAGATCGTGCGCGAGAAAGATGCGGGTGTCTACGCCGCCATCCTCGCCAAACACGGCATCGCGCCGGACCACTTCCTGATGGTGGGCAATTCGCTGCGTTCGGACATCCTGCCCGTGCTCGCCATCGGCGGGCGCGCCGCCCACATTCCCTATGCCATCACCTGGCAGCACGAAACCGCCGATGCGCCCGAACCCGCTACCAACGGCTTTCATCACCTAACATCACTCTATGACCTGCCGGCGCTGCTCCAGACGTTGCCGGCGAACGGCTAGGCCGAGGCACATCGATGCATGGACGCTGGTTTGGCTACACGCTGGTCGCCATCCAATTTGCCGCGCTGCTCTATCTCGCCGCCAGCGGGCCGTGGCTGGCCCGCGGTTGGCCGCTGCTGTTGGAGATCGCGGGGATCGGGCTGGGGCTGTGGGCGCTGGCGGCCATGCGCGCCAGCAAACTCAACATCACGCCCGCGGTGCACCCCGGCGCCCGCTTGGTGAGCCGCGGCCCCTATCGCTGGATTCGCCACCCCATGTACACGTCGCTGCTGCTGGGCGGGCTGGGGTTGGTCTGGAATGCCCCTTCCCCGCTGCGCTGGGCGGCCTGGGCGATCCTGGCGGCGACGCTGCTGGTCAAGCTGCACTATGAAGAGCGGCTGCTTGCCGCCGCCTTCGCCGCATACCCGGCCTATCAGGCGCATACCAAGCGGCTGATCCCGTACCTTTATTGATCCGATATTGATCCGATCTCCCTTTCTCTGCCGTCTCTTTTCAACACGAGAGGAGTTCCGTTGTGAAAATCCGTGCGGTCGTATCGCGAGCCGTCGACCAATTGACCATCGAAGAGATCGACCTGGAGACGCCCCATCCCGGCGAAGTGTTGGTGCGTATTCACGCCGCAGGCGTCTGCCATTCTGATCTGCACACCTATAAAGGCGAGTTGCGCACCACGCCGCCGGTGGTCTTGGGTCACGAAGGCGCAGGCATCGTCGAAGCCGCCGGCCCAGGTGTGACGCGCGTCCAGCCCGGCGACCGGGTGATGATCAACTGGCTGCCGGCCTGTTTGGAATGCCCCTCCTGTCTGGCAGGCCGGCCCACGCTCTGCGAACGCGCCGTCACGACGACCATCCAATCGCGCATGCCCGATGGCACGCTGCGCCACCGCACCCAGGATGGGCTGGAACTCAAACCCTATCTCAGCTCTGCCACCATGGCGACTCACGCCGTCATCCATCAGAATGGGCTGGTGCCGCTGCCCGACGACGTGCCCTTTGAGGTCGGCGCGGTGATCGGCTGCGCCGTGCTGACCGGGGTGGGCGCGGTGCTCAACACCGCCAAGGTCGTGCCGGGCAGCTCCGCTGCGGTGATCGGCTGCGGCGGCGTGGGGTTGAGCGCGCTGCTTGGCTGCGTGTTGGCGGGCTGCTATCCGCTCATCGCCGTGGATATCGCCCAGAGCAAGCTCGACTTTGCGCGCGCGCTGGGCGCGACCCATACCATCAACAGCCGTGAGACCGACGCCGTTCAGGCGCTGCGCGCCATCACCCGCCTAGGGCCGGACTACGCCTTTGACAGCGTGGGCGCGGCCGCCACCGTCAAACAGGCGCTGATGGGCGTGCGCCCCGGCGGCACCGCTGTCGTCATGGGCATGCATGCGCTCAAGGAGGAGATCCCCATCCCCGCCGCACAGTTGATCGCCCAAAACCGCAGCCTGCTCGGCTGCTTTGCCGGTTCCTCCAAGCCGCTGGTCGACCTGCCCAAACTGATCGAGTTGTACCGCGGCGGGCGGCTGCCGGTGGACAAGCTGATCAGCCACCGCTACCCGCTCGAACAGGCTTCCCAAGCCTTCACCGACCTGATGGCGGGCCAGGTAGCGCGCGGCGTTCTGATCGTCGAATAGGTATGCTGGATGTCGTCATCTGCGGCGCGGGGGTGGCCGGGTGCGCGCTGGCGATCCACCTGCGCCGCCAAGGGCTGGGCGTGCGCGTCGTCGGGCACAAGCCGGCGGCGCGGCCCGTGGGCGAACATCTGCCGCCCCATGCCCGCCCCCTCCTGGCCGAACTCGGCATTTGGACCGATTTTCTGAGCGACGGCCATCTGCGCTGCCCCGGCATCCGCTCGGCCTGGGGCAGCGACCAGATCGAGGCGCGCGATTTTATCTTCACCCCCTACGGCGACGGCTGGAACCTGGACCGCGCCCGCTTTGACCGGCGCATGGTCCAGACCGCACGCCAGGCCGGGGCCGAAGTCCAAGTCCCCGCCGCGCTCACCGCGCTGGAGAGAACGCCACATGGCTGGACGGTGGAGATCGTGCACGACGGTCGCCGCACGGCGCACGCCTGCCGTCTGGTCGTCGATGCCACAGGGCGGGCGTCGG
>QEUY01000782.1 GCA_003577365.1 Chloroflexota bacterium
TCAACGCCATCCTCGCCAAGCTCGGCGCACAAAGCCGCACCGACGCCGTGGTGCGCGCCTCGCGCGCCGGTCTCGTGATCCTCTAGCCGCAGGGCGTGCTGCATCAACACTGCGTCTCATCCCTAGTAGGGACAGGCCCCTGTGCCTGTCCGTGTGTTGCGGGCCGCCACAGGGGGCGGCATGAACCACGGGCCGCCACGGGGGGCGGCCCCTACTTGCGCGATCAAGCAGTCAACCGGCTCAGCCTAACCAAAAGGCTAGGTCCTGCCTCCCCCAACGAGGGATGCAGCGCCGCCGTGCATCCGTCATACTAGGAGGCAGATATCTCCCACAGCCCGGCCTATCTATCGACAAGGAGCATCCCATGTCCGCCACCTGGAAAGAGCTATCCGAAAACATCGCCACGCTGGTGCAAGCAGCCGGCCCGCACGTTGTGCGCGTCGAGGCCCGGCGCAGGCTCCCCGCCACCGGCGTGATCTACGCCGCCGACGGTCTGATCGTCACCAGCAACCATGTCGTGGAGCGCGACGACGAGCTTCAGGTCGGCCTGCCCGATGGAAGCACCGCCGCCGCGACCCTGGTCGGGCGCGATGCGCAGACCGACGTCGCCGTGCTGCGCGCCAACGCCTCTGGTCTCAGTCCCGCCGTTTGGCTCTCGCCCGACGATCTGCGCGTCGGCCACATCGTCGTCGCCCTCGGTCGCCCCGGCCAGACCGTCCAAGCGACCTTGGGCATTGTCAGCGCGCTGGGCAGCAGTTGGCGCACGCCGGCGGGCGGCCAAGTCGAGCGCTATCTGCAGACCGATGTCGCCATGTATCCCGGCTTCTCCGGCGGCCCGCTGCTCACCGCCAACGGCAGCTTTGCCGGCATCAACACCTCGGCACTGCTGCGCGGCATCAGCCTAACCGTCCCGACGCCGACACTCAGCCGTGTGGTCGAGGCGCTCCTGGCCCATGGGCACATGCCGCGCGGCTATCTGGGCATCGGCATCCAGCCGGTACGCCTCTCCGACACGCTGCAACAGCAGACCGGCCAAGAGACCGGCCTCATGGTCATGTCGGTCGAGAGCGGCAGCCCCGCCGCCGCCGGAGGGTTGCTGCAGGGCGATATCCTGATCGGCATCGACGGCCAGTTACTGCGCCAGGTCGACGACCTGCAAGCCCAACTCACCGGCGAGCGCGTGGGCAAACCCACCGCGCTGCGTCTGATCCGCACCGGCGAAGTGCGCGACCTCAGCGTGACGCTGGCACAAGCTCGCTGAGCCGGCCACGCAAGACACGGCGCAAACGGCCCTAGAAAGACACAGGTCCCACAGCCCATGCCTACCTTGCTTGAACAACTCAACGACGACCTCTCACGCCTGAGCGCACAGGCGTTGGCGAGCCTGGTCCAGGTTCACAACGGCAGGCGCGGTGCCGGCGCGGGGTCGATCTGGCACGGCGACGGGCTGATCGTCACCAACGCCCATGTAGTGCTCACGCGCCACGGCACGGTCAGCGATGCCCTGTCCGTCACGCTGCAGGATGGCCGCGAACTGCCCGCCCGCGTTCTGGCGACCGACACCGACCACGACCTGGCCGCGCTGCGCGTCCAAGCTGCCGGCCTGCCTACCATCCAGATCGGCGACTCGCGCCGTCTGCACCCCGGCGACCTCGTCTTGGCCCTGGGCTACCCGTTTGGCGTGGCCGGCGGCGCGACCTCCGGCGTGGTGATCGGCATGGGCGCGCACCTGCCCGAACTGGGCGACGCGCGCCGCGAGTGGATCGCGGCCAGCCTGCATCTGCGCCCCGGCCATTCCGGCGGCCCCTTGCTCGACAGCGAAGGCCGGCTGGTCGGGATCAACACGCTCATGACCGGCCCAGAGGTAGGTGCAGCCGTGCCCTCTCACGTCGTGGTCGAATTTCTCAAACGGGCCTTGGGCCGCCCCGCCGGCCCGCCGCCGAGCGGCATGGTTGTCGTCTAGCCGAAGCGTGAAGGTGACCGGCGCTTGCGAAGCGCCGGTCACATAAGCTCGATACGCCCGATCAATCCGCCTGCAAAAACGCGATCAATGCCTCGATCTCGTGGGGGGCAAGCTCCAAGTTGGGCATCTTGGTGTCGGGGCGCAGTGCAGACGGGTTGGCAAGCCACTGCCGCAGCCACTCGGCATCCATGGAATAGGCCGTGAGCGCCGGCCCTATCTCCGTCGACCATTCTGCATCGACGCCGGCGTGGCGGTGACAGGACACACAGCCCTTGACGGCAAACAGCTCTGCGCCATAGCGCACCGTATCAGACGCTTGGGCTGTCCCGCCCCGCATCCACAGCACCAAGGCCACGAATGCAGACACACCGGCCCCGGCGGCGAGACCGCGCCAGCCCATGCGCCGCCGGGTCGCGGCAGCGCCCAACGCCAGCGCCAGCGCCGGCAGCGCCACCCACCAGCGCGCCAGCCCCGCCAACGGCGCAGGAATAGCCCACCTTATCCGTCGCCGCGGCCTCGGCCACCACGCGCTCTCCATGGCTGAGATGGCGCGCTTCAATCGTCACCGGCTCCTCGACCGCCACTGGATGCACTCCATGCTGGCGGATCGTCAGCCCAATCGTGTAACGCTCACCGGCCACCCAGCGGCTGGGCCAGCCGTCCAGCGTCACCGCCGCCCAGCCACCCGCATAGGCCGGGCGCACCCCCATCACCAGCAGCCCCACTGCGATGATCCATACGTATACCCGCTGCATTGTGTCGCCTCCTTTCATTCTCTGTGTGCGTACCGGCCTTCAGCGCATCAGACTCGGCTGGAGCGATTCGGCGATGCGCAAGGCCTCCTCCAGCCCGGTCTGCGTCTCCAGCCGGTAGGTCACGCCCGCCTCCTCCCAGATCAGGACTTCCCCCGCCGTCAAACGGCGGATCTCCACCGCGCCGCTGCCCAACACCACTAGGTACGGCCCGCTTGCCCACACCCCGCGCTGCCCGCGCACGGTCACCTCCTGCAAGGTGCGCGGCTCTACCTTGCGAGCGATGGCATCCGCACCCAGCTCGAAGAGCGCCAACTCGACCGTCGTGTCGTCGCCAGCCAGCCAAATCAGGATTACACTGGGCGCGCCCAACTCCTGGACAAAGACCCGGTCTGGCTCTCCCAGATCGGCGGGATAGGCACGGCCTCGGATGCTTCTGCCAATGTCGTCGCACCGGCGAGCTGCTGCCACGTCACCAGGTTGGGGATTGGAGACGGCGTGATGGGCGGCTGCACCGTCGTGGCCGGCTCCGGCGCGCGCAGCAAGATGCGCACCGCGCCCACACGCAACCACTCGCCCACCCCGGCGCGCACCTGGGGCACACTCCTCAAGATCACGGCCACGACCAGCAGCGCCGCGAACGCATAGGCCCAGCGCCGCGCCGCGGCCGGCTGCCCTTGTCGCGCCTGCGCCAGACGC
>QEUY01000007.1 GCA_003577365.1 Chloroflexota bacterium
GTGGGCGAGCAACTGCGCCCGCGCTTTATCGGCGGCAACCCGCCCGATGTGATCGACAACAGCGGCGCGGGCAACCTGGACCGGGCCGCACTCGTGGCGGAAGGCCAGTTGCTCGACCTGGCGCCGCTCTTCAATGCGCCGTCGCTGGACACCCCCGGCAAGACCTTTGGCGAGACACTCTTCCCCGGCTCTCAGAACGACGGCAAGTGGGGTGGTGTCCAGTATGAACTCATGATGGCCTACACCGTCGCCGGCATCTGGCACAGCCAGACGCTGTTCGAAGAGAAGGGCTGGGAATATCCCAAAACCTGGGCAGGGATGCTTGATCTCTGCGAAACGATCAAGAGCGACGGCATCGCGCCGTGGACCTATCAGGGGCGCTATCCGCAGTATATGAACTTCGGCGTGTTGATGCCGCTGGTTTACAAGAACGGCGGCATACAGGTGATCATCGACATTGACAACCTGGTAGACGGCGCTTGGGAGAACCCGGCGGTGCTGACCTCGCTGCAGCAGATGCAGGAGCTCTACAACCGCGGCTATATCATGGAAGGTACCGAGGGGCTGACGCACACCGAGTCTCAGGCCGAGTGGCTGCAGGGTAAGGCCGTCTTTATCCCCTGCGGCACCTGGCTCGAAAACGAGATGCGCGACATGACCCCGGACAACTTCAACATGGTGGTCAAACCCGTGCCCGGCGCGCAGGACGAAAGCACCTATGCGTCGGTCATGGCGTGGTCGGGCGAGAACTTCATCGTGCCGTCTCAAGCCGTCAACACCATCGGCGGGATGGAATTCCTGCGCTGTCTGATGTCCAAGGAGAACGCCAAGTGGTTCGCCCAGAACGTCAGCGCCATCATGCCGGTCTTTGGCGGCACCGAGGGCATTGAACTGAGTTCGGCCCTCGCCTCGGCCATCGCCATTGCCGAGGCCTCGGGTGAGGCTACCTTCAACGACAACTGGGATTCCTGGTACACGCCGCTCAGTGAGGAGGCGCGCGACCGCACCGGCGACCTCATGACCGGACGCATCACGCCGGAGCAGTGGATTGAGGCGGTGCAGGCCAAGGCCGACGAGGTCAAGGCCGACCCGGCGATCCCGAAGTACGAGCGCAGCGCGTAAGTGTCGCAACGGCGGATGGACGAGACCGGTACGCGCCAAGTACCGGTCTCGCAGGCCTAGTCGTAGCGGCGTATTGTACCGCCGATGTATGCCTCAGACGGCGGTATCATTGCTGCGCCTCATCCAGGGTAGGGACAGGCACGAGGGCCTGTCCGCATGTGTGGCAGAGCAGAACGGGCCGCCATGGGGGGCGGCATGGCCCACGGGCCGCCACGGGGGGCGGCCCCTACTTGCGCGATCAAGCAATGATACCGCCGCCACAAAAATGGCGTGACGTCTAGACACCACCGGCAAGGCTTTTGCCGGCATGATCGTGGAGATAGCGCATGTATCGTAACAAGTACCGTCTCATCATCCCCTTTCTTGCGCCGTCGCTGATCCTCTATCTCACGTTTGTCTTTTACCCCTATGCGCGCGCCATGTACATCAGTTTAACCCAATGGCGCGGGCTGGCGAATCCACCGGTCTTTATCGGGCTGGGCAACTTTCAGGCGATGCTGAAAGATGATTATTTCTGGAATGCGTTGGGCAACGATGCCTTTTATGTCGTCGTTTTGCCCATCTTCACGCTGGGGATCGCGCTCTTCTTTGCCTTTCTCTTCACACAAGGGATACGCTTCGCCAAGTTCTTCCGAGTCACCTACTTTTTTCCCCAGGTGATGTCGGTCGTCGCCATCGGCGTGCTGTGGAGCTTTGTCTATCACCCGACCATCGGCATCCTCAAGTCGCTGCTCAACCTGATCGGCATCAGCAGCCCGCCGGTCTGGCTGGGCAACCCGGATACCGTGCTGGGCGCGATTGCCGCGGTGACCATCTGGCAGGCGGTCGGCTTCTATATGGTGTTGTTTATCGCCGCCATGGAGTCGATCCCCTCGACTTACTATGAAGCGGCGGCGCTCGACGGCGCGTCGCGCTGGCGCATCTTCTGGACGATCACCCTCCCGCTGATCTGGGACACGCTGCAGACCGCCATCATCTTTATCATGATCGGCGCCACCAACATGTTCACGATCACCATGACCATGACCGAAGGTGGCCCCAGCCGCGCCTCCGAGGTGCTATCAACTTATCTCTATAACGAGGCCTTTATCAACAGCAAGTTCGGCTATGGCACCGCCATCGCCGTGGCGCTCTTCTTCATTACGCTGTTGATCTCGGTCGTCTTGACCCGGCTGCTGCGCCGCGAGAGTTTGGAGTATTGAGATGGCTACCGAAGCACTTGCCAAACAGAGCGAGAGCCAAGCGCGGGTGCGCTACCGCGCCGGTTGGGGCACGAGGCTCTCCGGCATTCTGCTCCAGGCGCTGCTGTGGCTCTGGGCCTTGATCGTGATCTTCCCCATGGTCTGGCTGCTCTATTCCTCGTTCAAGACCGACCAAGAGATCTTCTTCAGCCCGTGGACGTTGCCCGCAGCACTGCAATGGGACAACTTCCGCCGCGGCTGGGTCGACGCGCACATCGGCGAATACTTCCTCAATAGCTTTATTGTGGTGCTGCCCTCGCTGGCCTTGATCCTGATCTTCTCGGCCATGACCGCCTATGTGCTGGCGCGCTTCCCCTTCCCCGGCAACCGCGTGATCTTCTATCTCTTCATGGCCGGGATGCTCTTCCCGGTCTTCCTGGCGCTGATCCCGCTCTTCTTTCTGGTCAAGAACCTCAACATGCTCTCGACCTATCACGGGCTGATCTTGGTCTATGTGGCCTATTCGCTGCCCTTCAGCGTCTTTTTCTTGACCGGCTTCTTCAAGACCTTGCCGTCGGAGCTGCACGAAGCGGGCATCATCGACGGGGCCAATCAGTACCAGGTCTTCTTCCGCATCATGCTGCCGCTGGCGCAGCCGGGGCTGCTCAGCATCGGCATCTTCAACTTCCTAGGCATGTGGAACCAATATCTGCTGCCCTTGGTGTTGATGACCGACGCCAAACGCTATGTGCTGACCCAAGGGCTGGCCTATATGCTGCACCAGCAGTACTACAAAAATGACTGGAGCGCGCTCTTTGCCGCGGTCAGCATGATCATGGTGCCCACGCTCTTGGTCTATGTGATCTTCCAGGGGCAGATCCAGAAGGGCATCACCGTCGGCGCGCTCAAGGGTTAGCCAGGGCGCGGGCGATCCGATGACAGAGCAATCAATGCCGCCGGTCGCGGCGGCGCTGGCCGCCCAGGGCATCCCCCATCGCGTCTTTCGCCATGCAGGGCCGGTACATTCTCTGGAGCAGGCGGCGTACGAGCGCGGGCAGCAGCCTGAACAAGTCGTGCGCAGCCTGCTTTTTCGTTTGGGCGAAGACGACTTTGCCATGGTGTTGGTGGCAGGGCCGGCGCAGGTCTCGTGGCGTGCGCTGCGCCGCTATCTCGGCCAGTCGCGGCTGACCACGGCGACCGAGGCCGAAGTGCTGGCCGTGACCGGCTACCCGCGCGGCGCGGTGGCCCCTTTTGGGCTGCGGCGACCTGTGCGCGTGCTGGTCGACCAGAGTGTGACGGCCCAGTCCGAGGTGTCGATGGGGTCGGGCGTGCGCGGCGTGGCGGTGATCCTGCGCGCGGCGGATTTGCAGCGGGCGCTGCGCGACGCGGAGATCGGCAACTTCTGCGACGATCCCGCTCGTTGAGTACGATTCTCTAACTGCGGTCGAGAGGCGTCTAGGGCCGTGCACGATGGACATGCAGGGAAGCAGTGTTGACCGGCTCACGCCGCAGAATTCGCTGCTATTTGACCGGTGGGCAGGCCGGCTGCCGTGGCCGCGCGGCTGGGTGATAGCCGCGAGCGGCGCGCTGTTCCTCGCCGCGCCGGCCATCATCGGCTATTTGGACGGTGTGCCGCGCCTCTTCACCGATTACCGCGCCCAGTTTATCTATGCGTTCATGTTTGTCTATGTGCTGGCAGTGGTCCCCCTGGTGCTAGGCACGCGTGAGGAGGTAGCCCAATCCCTGCGCCCCCTGGTACAGTTGGACGACGTGCGCTTCTGCACGCTGGTCGCCGGCGCGTGTGCGATTCGCCCCGCCGGCGAGATAGGCGCGTTCGGGGTGGGGATGGCTATTGGGCTGGCTATCAATGTCTACTTTGAGCCGCTGCCGGAGCATGCTCACCTTTTAGACATCTATGCCTACCTGTCGAGGGTGGCGCTCTTTGGCGTCATCGGCTGGACGATCTATGTGCTGATCGCGACGACTCGGCTGACCAACGTCCTCCTACGCCAGCCGCTCGACGTCAACATCTTCGACATCAAGCCGTTTGAGCCGATTGGACGGCAGGGCCTCTGGCTGTCGCTTTCCTTGATCGGAGGGGTCGCACTCAGCCTGTTCTCGGTCTCTTTCCGCAATCGCGCGCTGTGGCTGGAATATTGGATCACCTACAGCGCCGTCATTGCGCTGGCGATCCTGGTCTTTTTTCTCAATATGCGCCCCGCCCACCGCGTGCTGGCGGCGGCCAAAAGCCGCCAGCTTGCCTATATCGAGCGCAATCTGGCCGAGACCTATGCGCGCTTTCAGGAACTGCTGGCGGCTGACCGTAACAGCTTTGCCTTGGCGACCCAGATCAACGCCATCGCGGCGATCAAACACGAACTGAAGACGTCCGGCACATGGCCGTATAACACAGAGATGCTGAGGACATTGTTCATTTCGGTGCTGGCGCCGCTGTTTGCCGCGTTGGCGCGCATGGCAGAGAGCCTCTTGCGGGGTTGAGCTGCAAAGTTGCGCCCGGTTGGCTATGAATTTATGATCGGCGGCGATCAGATGCTGCGCTTGGTACACAGAGAATAAGGCTGTCATGAATTCATCACTTGCAGCGTTGCGCGTTGAATATCGCCGGGGGCGGCTGTTGGAAACAGAGGCCGACGCCGACCCCATGGTCACCTTTGCCGCCTGGTTTGCCGAAGCCCAGGAGTCCGGGCTGTATGAACCCAACGCCATGACCCTGGCGACTGCCGACGCCGCGGGCCGGCCATCGGCGCGCGTGGTGCTGCTCAAGGGGGTGGACGCGCGCGGGTTCACCTTCTTTACCAACTATGCCAGCCGCAAGGGGCAAGAGCTGGCCGCGAACCCGTGGGCTGCGCTGTGCTTTTGGTGGGGGCCGCTGGAGCGCCAGGTGCGCGTGGAAGGCCAGGTGGAGCAGATCAGCGCCGCCGAATCGGATGACTATTTTCGCTCGCGACCGCGCGGCGCGCGGTTGGGGGCGTGGGTCTCGGCGCAGAGCCAGGTGATCCCCAATCGGCAGGTGTTGGAGCAGCGGCTGGCGCAGCTTGAGGCCGAATACGCCGGGCAGGAGCCGCCGCGCCCTCCCTATTGGGGCGGCTATCGCCTGCTGCCCAGCGCCTTCGAATTCTGGCAGGGTGGGCTGCACCGGCTGCACGACCGCCTGCACTACACGCGCCTCCCCGACGCCACCTGGCGGCTGGAGCGGCTCTCGCCCTAGGTGGAAAATAGACCGTAGGTACATCTAGAAACTGAGCAAGACCATGTCACTGCCTCCTGATTATCTGGAACGGGTCTATGCTGGTGTGCTGGGCAAGCTCATCGGCGTCTATCTGGGCCGCCCGTTTGAAGGCTGGAGCTATGAACGCATCCTGCAGGAACTGGGCGAGATCGAATACTATGTGCATGAACGGCTGGGCGTGCCGTTGATCGTCACCGACGACGATATTTCGGGGACCTTTACCTTTCTGCGCGCCCTGCCCGACTACGCCAACCGCCGCGACCTGACCCCGGCGCAGATCGGCCAGACCTGGCTCAACTATATTGTCGAGCGTCGCACGATCCTCTGGTGGGGCGGGCTGGGCAACTCCACCGAGCATACCGCCTTTCTGCGCCTCAAGCACGGCATCCCCGCCCCGCAGAGCGGCGCCATCGCCACCAACGGCCAGGTCGTCGCCGAACAGATCGGCGCGCAGATCTTTATCGACGGCTGGGCGATGGTCGCGCCCGGCGACCCCGAACTGGCCGCCGACCTGGCGCGGCGCGCCGCCAGCGTGAGCCACGACGGCGAAGCCATCTACGGCGCGCAGGTGCTGGCGGCCATGGAAGCGCTGGCCTTTGTCGAGTCCGATATCGACACGCTGCTCGACACGGCGGTGGCGCTGCTCGCGCGCGATTCGGTCATCTACCGCATGATCGAGGACATCCGCGGCTGGCACGCCGGCGAAGCCGACTGGCGCAAGACGCGCGCCCAGATCGCGGCGCACTATGGCTACGATCAATATGGCGGCAACTGCCACATGATCCCAAACCACGGGCTGATCGTCCATGCGCTGCTGCACGGCGCGGGCGACTTCCAGCAGTCGCTCAAGATCGTCAACACCTGCGGCTGGGACACCGACTGCAACTCCGGCAACCTGGGCTGTCTGCTCGGCATCCGCAATGGGCTGGCCGCGCTCGACTGCAGCGGGCCGGATTGGCGTGGGCCGGTGGCCGACCGCATGTATCTGCCCACGGCAGACGGCGGGCGCGCCATCAGCGACGCCGTGCAGGAGAGCTATCACGTGGTCAACATCGGGCGCGCCTTGGCAGGTGAGCCGTCGTTGGCTCCTAAGGAGGGGGCGCGCTTCCATTTTGAACTGCCTGGATCGGTGCAGGGCTTCCAGCCAGAGGAGAGCGCGGCGGTGCGCGGGGTGGCGGCGGTCGAAAATGTGCCGGGCCACAGCCGCCGCGGCCAGCGCAGCCTGGCGATCCGCTATCGAGGCTTGGCCCCTGGCCGGGCGGCGCGCGTCGCCACGCCGGTCTTTATCCCCTCCGCCGCAGTGGCCGACTATTTCAGCCGCCGCGGCTATGCGCTGCTGGCCTCGCCCCAGCTTTACCCAGGGCAGACGCTGCGTGCCGGTCTGGCGATGGACGCGGCCAACGGCCAGAGCGTGCGCGGCAACCTCTATGTCCAGGTCTACGGCGCGCACGATGCGCTCGAACTGCTGCGCGGGCCGGGAGTCGACCTCGCCCCCGGCGCACAGCAGGAGCTAGAATGGACGCTGCCCGACACACAGGGCGCGCCCATCGCCGCGGTGGGCGTCGAACTGCGCTCGGATCCCGGTCGACACGGCCGCGCCGACGGCATCGGCTATCTTGATTATCTCACCTGGGAAGGCGCGCCGCAGGTGACGCTGCGCCGCCCCAGTTGGGAGGGAGAGATGTGGCGGCACGCCTGGGTCAACGGCATCGACCAGTATGAGCACCGCTGGCCCGAATCCTTCCGCCTGGCACAAAACGAAGGCCGTGGGCTGTTGATCACCGGCACGCGTGACTGGACCGACTACGCCGTCCAGGCGACCGTGCGCCCGCACCTGGTCAGGTCCGGCGGTATTGCGGGCCGCGTGCAGGGGATGCGCCGCTTCTATGCGCTGCTGCTCTGTGATGACCAGACGGTGCGGCTCGTCAAGGCCCTGGATGGCGACACCGTCTTGGCGCAAGCGCCGCTGGCCTGGCGTTTTGGCGGCGACTATGACCTGCGGCTGGTGGTGCAGGGCAACACGATCGTAGGCTATGTAGACGGGCAGGAGGTGGTGCGCGCCGTCGACGCCGACCGCCCATTGGAAGGTGGCGGCGTCGCCCTGGTGGTAGAGGAAGGGCGAATGGCGACCGAGGCGGTGGGCGTGGGCAGCCCTAGCTAAGCGCGCCGAGCAGCGCGTCCGGCCCGGCGATCTGGGCCAGGGCGTGCAGGGGGTTGGGCAGTTCCTCGGCCCAGAGCCAGCCGCTGTCGAGCCAAAAACCGGGCAGCACCGTCGAGCGATAGACGCCCCGTTCCGCTGGGACGGGGCGATACTTTCCCTGTTCGTCCAGCGCCCAAAGGTCGACACGCTCCAGCCCAGGCCGCGGGTCGACGATCCAGTATTCACGCACGCCCGCCTGTTGATACTCGTCGAACTTGTCGCTGCGGTCGCGGGCCGCGCTCTCCGGCGAGATGATCTCGACCACCAGGTCGGCAGGGCCGGCGATGCGCTGCGGCGTGATGCGCGCCCGGTGTTCGTGCGCCACAAAGAGCAGGTCCGGCTCGCGCGCGCTGCCCTCCGGCGACAGCTTCATCTCGACCGGAGCGACAAACACTTTGCCCAAGCGCCTCATTTTGACAAACAGGTTCAAAAGCGTGGCTAGGAAGATAATGATGTCTTGGTGTCTTGTATTTGGGGGCATAAAGACAATCGCTTTTCCGTTGGCCCATTCGGCGTGGGTGGTCTCGTCGAACGCGGTCAGGTATTCCTCATAGCTCATGGGGATCACCTGCTCGCGGTCTGCATCCAGCGCAAAGGCCATCTGCACGGCTTCCATGATAGAGGCTCCCTCATTCAACCGGGTCATTGCCCGCAGATCGCGCCGGGCCTGGCTCGGCGTGCGGGGTCTCGGGGGCGTGGGGCGCGTGGCCGATGCCGTTGCGCGGCATCCGGTGTGCGGCGCTGCCGTCCGGGGCAAACTCGCCATCCTGTGACCGCGGGCCGGCGGGCGCGACCTCTTGCGCGACCTCTTGCGTCCCTGCCGGTGAAGCCCCTGGCGCGGCCTCGGCGGGCGGCGGCGTGGCGCGCAGCGCGGCCTGCACGGCTAATTCTTCCCCAGTCACTGTGCGCCGATAGACCACCTGGCCGCGCTGCCGATGCGCGGCCAGAGTCTGGTTCGTAAAAGGCGGGTAATCCAGCAGTTTGGCATGGATATAGCCGCCCAGCACGCGCAGGCTGGCAATGACCGGCGCGGCAAAAAGCGCGCCCAAGATGCCAAAGAGGTTATAACCGATCGCCACGCCGCAGACGACCACGATCGGGTGCAGGTTCACCCCGCCGCCGATGATGCGCGGCACCAACAGGTTGTTCTCAAGCTGTTGGATGATGAAGTAAATGGCGACCGTAATCAGCGCAAAGCCAAAGTTGTTGACGCCATAGGCTCCCAGCACCGTGCTGCCCTGGATCAGCGCGATAAAGACCGCAGGGATCATCGCCAAGATCGGCCCCAGGGTGGGGATGATCTCGAGCATGCCCGCCAGAATCCCCAACAGGAGCGCGCCGGGCATCCCGGCCAGCTCCAGCGCCAGCCAGGTCACCACGCCGATGACCAGCCCCAGCACAAACTGGCCGCGGAAAAAGGCCTGCCAGATATAGCCCATGCGCCGCAGCAGGTCGATCCATTCCGATTGGTAGGACTGCGGCACCAGCCCCTCGACATAGGCGCGGATGCGCGGCGCGTCCTTGGTCAGATAGAGGCTGAGGAAGAAGATCACGACGATCGTCACAAAGACCTGGACAATGCTCCCCACCAGGGTGACGCCGATGGCCGCCGTGCTGCTGACCAGGTTGGTGGCCGTGCTGATGAGCTGCTGGAAATAGGTCAGGATCTCGGCCAGCGTGGGGATAAAGGTGAACTCCTGATAGCTCTGCTCGATCTGCTGGGTCAGCCCTTCCAGCGGAACCGTGAAGCCCAGGATTTCGACGGTGTCAGGCAGATTGTTGACAGTATCGCCCACCCAGGCGAACAGCCGGAAGGCCGTGCTGGGCACGTCGAAATTGAGCGAAGCCAACTGCTCGCCCAAGACAGGGGCCAGCAGGATGGGCGTGAGGATCAGGGCGACGGCCAACAGCAGGTAGAGCGCGAGGGTGCTGATGGTGCGCGGGATACGCACCCGCTCGGCCAGATCGACGATTGGGTTCAAGAAATAGGCCACCACCCCGGCGACCACCAACAAAGGGATCACCGGGCGGCTGATCCACACCACCCCCACCATGGCGATGAGCAGAATCACGACCACGGTGCGCTTGGTCGCCTGGTCCCACGGCTGGCTAGCCTGCGGCGTTTCCTGCACCGGGACACGCGACGGGAGCGGGCGCTGCGTCGGGCCGGTGAGCGCCTCTGGCGCTTGCCCAGGGCGCACCGGGCTGGATTCCGAAGAAGTTGGTTCCGAATAAACCGGTTCAGAAGAAGTCGTCATGCCTGGCCGAATCAATCCAATCTGCCGAGATCTACTCATAGGAACACCGACCGGGAGGCGAGGTCGCGTTCAATTGGCTCTCGGCGCACCGTTCAGCGCCGGCTGAGCTTGCTGGCCGCCTTGCGCGCGTGGACCAAACTCAGCCCGCTGCGCTGGACAAACTGCTCGAAGAGTCCATAAAAACGCTCGCGGTCGGGCTGGCTGATGACGGCCAAGGCGTCGGCGGTTTCCACCGCATAGGGGTAGCCTGCGCCGACCACGCATTCAGCCCGCACCAGGTCGAGCGCAGCCGCGGCGCTGCCGTCTTCCACCATCCAGCGCGGCGCCTCGACGCGCGCCGGGGTGCGGTCGCGCGTCAGCCGCACATAGGTGAAGGCGACGTTCTGATAGAAGTCGGCGCGGTCGTCTTGGCTGAGGCCGTCGCGGCGCGCACAATAGAAGAAGGGAGAGCGGTCGCCCCAGTTGGGCAGCAGCCTGTCAAAGAGCGCGGCGTCACTCAGCGCCAACGGCGGCACGCCGCGCGCCAGCGTGTCCAGCAGCGTGACAAAATCGCGGCTGTAGGAGCGATCCACAAAGGCGGCCAGCGGCACGCGATGGCGCTCTGAACAATCCAACAGGTGGCGCACCGCCTGCAGATAGGGCAGGGCGCGCTCGGGGCGCATCTGACCGGCAAAGCTGATGATAAACGAACCGTCGAAAAAGCAGAGGGGGCGTTCGGCGGCGGGGCGGGCGGCAAATTCGGCCATCAGCGCGCACAGCCGTTCACACTCGCGCACAAAGCGCACCTGGTTGACCTTCCAGTTGGGCTGCGCCCGGTCACCGCTGTCGGCGGCTTCCTCGGCCTCCATCAGCTCCTGCGGGCCGAGAACCTCGATCTCGACATCCTTGATGTAGCGCCCGCCCGGGGTATGAAAATTGATATACCAGCCCACCTGCACCGCGCCGACAGGGATGTTGAGGTCTTTGCTGGGCGTGATCTGGCTGCCGTCCACCGCGATCACGGGCCGGTCGCGCAGCACGCCCACCGCCCACTGGCGCGCTTCTTGGTGTGTCTGCCAAGGGCCAGGGCCAAAGGCCAGACAGAGATGGTCGGCCTGGTCGAGTTCAGGGGTGGGCAGCGCGCCCGGCCAGTGTTCGTCGAGCGCCTGCAGCGCCTCGTCGATCTCTTGGGCGCTTTTGCCTGCGACGGCGGCCAGCCGGTCGCGCACGCTCTGCTGCTGGCGGTGCAGGTCGGCGGAGTAGTGTTCAAACTGGGTGCGCTTGCGCTCTAAAGCGACAATCACTTTTTCACGGTCTAGCATGGCTCACGCGCTCTAGCTGTGGGAGATAGCCGTATCTAGGCCCAGAGGCACAGTGGGCCAGGGTAGCCTCTAGGGCGATTATATCACATGCAGGAGATCGCACAACTGTTCTGGCGAGTCGCCGGACCGTCCTACGGTGGCTATCTTGGCAACTTAGGGCGTAAAAAAGATGTAGAGAGCACTTGAGAAGAATACGTCATTTGTCTGGCCCCCAGTATGCGTGCGTCTACTGGCTGGGGTCGCTATCCATGTTACTCTATGGGAGGAGAACAGTTTACCCGGTTGCCGGTCTGTGCGCAGGGGAAGCAAGCCTATTCTGGGTTCAATCCGGTTCAATTCTATGATATATCCCGACCTAGCTGGAACTGCCCAACAGATAGCATCCTCCCAGCAGCTGCGCGTCACTCGCTGGACTATTGTCCTGCAGATTGTCGCACTGGGCTTGATCGCATTGGCGCTCCCCCTCTATCTGATCTTTAGCCAACTGCGTGATGAGCTGGCGCAGAGCGAGAGTGAGCTGATGGAGGTGCAAGCGCATCTGGCGGCGTTGAGTACATCCTCGCCTGAGGTGCAGCAGCTTACCGAACAGGTGGCGCAGACCGAGGCGCTGGTGAGCGCGCTGGTTGCAGCCCCGCCGCCGGTTGGGATGAACTGGCCTCAGCTCGCAAGCGCAATCGGCAGCTACGACCGGCAACAGATCACGCTGGTGGCTCTGACCGAAGTCGACAACCGGCTTACCCTGGAGGGGCGCGCAACCGACAATGCCGCCGTCGTGGCCTATATCCAGTCCTTGGCGGCTTCTCCGCTCTTTCTCAACATTGAACGGCAATCCGTCGAGAGGGTCTCTGCACCGGGTTCCGCCCCAACGGCTGTATCGGAACCGGGCGCTGAGTTGCGACCCGTGCGCTTTGTACTCAATCTGGTGGTGAGCCGGCAATGATCAACGCTGCCGTGACCGCACAGCCCCTGTCCAAGATTGCAAAGGAGCAGCTCCAGTTCCGGGGCGCTGCCTTGCTTGTGATCCTGTTTAGTCTAGGGTTGGCGCTGTTTGTCGCGTTGAAGCTGCTCCCCCTGTTTCACCAGCACGCGGCGCTGCACGATCAGCTTGCCTCCACGCGCAGTAGCCTTGCCGCCGCCGAGCAGCTTTACGCCGATCTCCCTCTGCGTCTTCAGACACAACTAGCCACCGGTCAAACGCAACTGGAGGCCGCGGCGCGCAAGTTTCTCTCCAAAGCACAAGCGGCCGATGCATTGGACAGGCTCTATACGTATGGCAGCGCCGCCGGCGTCGAGATCGTTGAGCTTCAGAGCCAGCCAGGCGTGCTCACAAACACGTTTAGCGCAGAGATCTTCGCCTTGCGCGCCGTAGGCACATTGGACCAGCAGTTCGACTTTCTGATGCGCATGCAGGAGATTGCCCAGCCAGGGTTTGTGATGAGCGACTTAGCCATTACGCTGGAGCCGCCGGCGACAGGCCAGCCTGCGCCTGATCAAGCGGAGGCAAGTCCGCCTGCGCCGGAAGCGCGTTATTCGCTCTCCATGGACATCGCCCTTTACATCAGCCCCTATGCGCCGGCACTGCCCCCTGCCCCAACCCAAGTCGAGGGCACGGCGCTTACTCAAGCGCCGGCTGCTCCTGCGATGGATGGCCTGGGGGATCTGCGCCAGAGCCTACAAGCCGCCTGGCAAAACAATGCGTGGGAAGAAGCGATCCGGATCGCCGAGCAAATCCTCGCGTCCGCGCCAGGCCAGCCGAATGCCGTAGAGTATCTCTACCGCGCCCATCTCAACTTTGGGTATCACTTGCTCGCCGCCCACCGCGTGGAAGACGCGCGCCGACAATTCGAGCAGGCGCGCAGCGTTAAACCGGATGGGCAGGAAGCACGCATCGAACTGGAACAGCTTGATGCCACGTCCGTAACGCTATTTGCCGCCGAGCAGCAGATGATCCGTGAGCTTCAGATCGCCTCTGCTGTAGGCAATTGGCCGGAGGCGATCCGGTTTCTGCGGTTACTCCAAGTCATCAACCCCAATTTCCCCGGTCTGGCCGAGCAGTTAAGCCAGGCATATACCCGCTATGCGGATCAATTAGCCGCCGAGGGAAGAACAGAGCTGGCGCAGGAACAGCGGCAACAGTCGCAACAAATCCTCGCCGGCCGCTAAGCGACTGGCGCGTTTCCGCGCCCCCTCGTTTCTCCACGTCCCCTCTCTTGCTTCAAAGACAACCCTCGGCTGCTGCCGGCGCAGGCGCGCTTCTGGGATGGCTCATGGCTCTAGATATGGCTGCGACACCCGTCCGAGAGAGGGGGACAAAGATACGACAATTTGTGTACCGCTATGCCCCTTGTTTGACGGATTCCCAACATGACTGCCATCCCTATACTCTTGGCTAAGAGGCCGCCCCTATGGAAGCCAAAAAAGGTTCGCTTGAGATCTACTAACCAAAGAAAGGTCACTACCATGTCTCGCAATGCCACACACTTCTGGCGACGTCTTCGCCGGGAAGAAGAAGGAATTACCGCTCTCGAAACGGCGATCATCCTCATTGCCTTTGTCGTGGTTGCTTCTGTCTTCGCCTTTACCATGCTCTCTGCGGGGACATTTTCCACCGAGCGGGGCAAGGAGGCCATCTATGCTGGTCTGGCCGAAGTGCGTTCTTCGATGGAGATCAAGGGCAGCGTGCTGGCCCTAGCCTCCAGCACCGGCACTACGGGCACGGTGAATTCACTGGTCGTAACTGTCGGCAGCGCCATGGGGGGGGAGCCAATTGACCTGACCACCGGCGCAAATGCCAAGGTGCTGGTTGAATACCGTGACGCCACCCAGCGTGTGGCGATCAATGATTGGTCGGTCGAGTTCCGCGTGAGTGATGAGGATAACCTGCTCGAAGGCGGCGAACTGGCCGAGATCAGCGTGCCCATTACCGCGACCGAAGTTTTGACCCCTGGCCTGGGCATCAACACCGAGTTCGCGCTGGAGATCAAGCCGCCCACCGGCGCCGTGCTCAATATTCAGCGCACGACCCCCGCTTATCTGGAACTGGTCAACGATCTGCAGTAAAGGGTGGACGTCGCATAGGCGCAGCCCAGACCGGTGTTGCGCACAATCTAGACGCTAGACTAGCGATTCGCCTGCTGCCGAGGTCTGGTGAATCGCTAGTTTTGTCTCAGGGTGAGAACAGCCGTCCGAATTCGAGTTCCCAGGCCAGCCACAATTAGGAAGCCACAAGCAGGGGATAGAAGGTAGCAATCATGAAGCTGGAAAGCCGTCTTGAGAAACTCGAACACGAGTTCAAGATTCTGAAAAGCGAGATCCAGACGACCCTCTTGGAGATCCAAGAACAGATTCTGATCCACTACTATCCCGCATTGCGCGCCGAGGAGGGCGCCCCCCCAGCTCATCTACAAGAGGCTGTCGACGCGCTGCGCGTTGGGCAGCAGGCACAGATGCGGCTGAAGGGCCTGCAGGAGAGCCTATCGTCACGGCGCTCCGCCCTTAACAGCGTGCCGTCAGCCTTTACCGATGTCACCTATGAGTGGGTGGATGACGAGGAGGAGGAAGAGCCGTTGAGTTTGCCGTCCGGAAGCGCCGTTCCGCCCCAGACCCGGGAAGTCTCTTTAGCCGATCTAAGGCAGCCCCGGCGCGGCGCCGAGAGCCGAACCGCCCCGCCGCCCCAAACGCCGCTGGTTGAGCCGACGCCCCAGACGCAATCATTTGATTTTGCCGCTTTCGCCGGGTGGGTTGGCGAGAGTATACACAAGGTGGGCAAGGCGCGCACGCAAAAGGCTGTGGAGACCTATGCGGCCGCCGTTTCTCTGCCTGCCGAGGTCAAGGAGATATTTGCCCAACTGATCGCGTTGAGCGATGACCCAGGCCCTATCGACCCATCCAATGCGACCGGCGTGATGGAAGTTCTCGTCAAGCTGGATCAGGTCTGGCGAGGCGGACAAACTGCCCGTTCTGCCTGGGCGGAGTAGCTTATGGATAAAGCAATTACCACGGTCTTTATGATCATCGTCAGCATCGTGATCTCGGTGATGGTCTTCAACACCGTCTACCCGGCTGCTGTACGTGGCAGCGATTCGCTGGTCAGCATGCGTACACGCATGGACGAGCGCATGAAGACCCAGATCGCGGTGGTGCATGCCACCGGCGAACTGGACAGCAGCGGCAACTGGCAGGATACCAACGGCGACGGTCGCTTTAACGTCTTTATCTGGGTCAAAAATATCGGCTCGCTGCGTATTGCAGCTGTCACCGATGTGGATGTCTTTTTCGGGCCGGAAGGAAACTTCATGCGCATCCCCTATAAGGACGACGCCGGCGGCAGCTACCCCTACTGGGATTGGCAGGTGGAGAATGACACGCACTGGAATCCTACGGCGACGGCGCGCATCATAATTTACTACAGCACTCCGTTGGCGCGCGGCAGCTACTTTGTCAAGATCGTGACCCCCAGCGGCCCCGCCGACGATTCTTTTTTCAGCCTCTAGGCTACGACCACTATGGAATCTGCGCTCGCTACTCTGATCCTGATTACGGTGCTGCTCTTTTCGGTGCTGACCCTATCGTACAGCTATCTGGAGAGCCAGGACCTGCTCATGGTCGCCGAGCAGGAGATGCAAGCTCGGCTCGCCGACCAAGCCCAGACCGCGCTGGAGGTAGTCCAAACCCAAATTGTCAGCCCAGGCGTTAAGCTTGAAATGACCGTACGCAATGTGGGCAGCATCAAACTCAACGACTTTGAAAAATGGGATGTGATCGTCGAGTCCTATCATATGACGGACACCCTGTCCCAGCGTTGGCTGCCCTATACGGCGGCTCCCGGCAACGATCAGTGGCGGGTGGCCGGCATCTATGCCGCTTCATTCAGACCAGAAGTCTTTAACCCAGGGATTCTCGATCCTGGGGAGGAGATGGTCATTCAGATCAATTTTCTGCTGCCGGTAGAACCGGAACGTCTCAACCGCGCCACGATCGGCGCTGCCAATGGCGCCCAAACGACGGCATTCTTTGCCTGGTAACGGAGTCTGCGAGATGACCCCTAAGATTTTGGTCGTCGAAGACGACATCATGACTGCCAAGATTCTTGCTCTGCTCCTCACGCGCGCGGGGTATGAAGCCACGGTTGTCCACGATGCATCGGCGGCGTTGGGCGCTGTCGAGCAGGTGAATCCTCACTTGCTCATCCTCGACGTCATGCTGCCGGGGATAGATGGGTATGAAATCTGCCGGCTCTTGCGCCGCGAACCGAACACGAAGCGCCTGCCCATCCTGATGTTTACGGCGCTGGCGCGACCCGCCGACCAACGCCAGGGGTTTGTGGCGGGGGCCGACGACTATCTGGTGAAGCCGGTTAACTCAAACGAACTGCTCAGCCGTGTGCGTTCCATGTTGTTCTTTTCGGTGGAAACAGCCTAGGTTCTGTTGACTAGAGAGGTAGCTAGAGAGGTAGACGTGGAGGGCAACAAGACCAAGACCGTGATTTCGACGGGCAATCGCGAGATCGATGAAAAGATGGGGGGGGGTGTGCCCCTCGGCTCGATGACGCTCATCGAGGGAGACTCCCACTCCGGCAAGTCCGTTCTGTCGCAGCAAATGACCTGGGGATCGCTCAACGGGGGATTTCGTCTCTCCTTTTTCACGACCGAAAACACTGTGAAGAGCCTGGTCAAACAGATGCAGAGTTTGAGCATTGACATCTTGGACTTTCTGCTGTTGGGCCGCCTGCGTCTGTTTCCGATGGAAATTGCCCAGTCCAAAGAGGATGTGCTCTCCATCCTTTTACAGGCGGTCAAGGCCGAGGGGCAGCGAGGCAGCGATATGATCTTTATTGATGCCCTTACCCCGTGTATCACGACCACCCCACCGGAGGCGGTCTTGCGCTTTTTTGAACAGTGTAAACGGCTTTGTTCAGAGGGAATGACCGTGGTGGTCATTGTCCATTCGCACGCGGTGGACCGCGATCTGCTGGTACGGATCACCTCTTTGTGCGATGCGCATCTGCGGCTGCGCACTGAGGAGGTCGGCGAACGATTGATCAAAGCGATGGAGGTCGCCAAAGTGCGCGGGGCCAGCAAGCGCACGGGCAACATTGTCAGTTTTGAAGTCGAGCCTGGGTTTGGGATGCGGATTATCCCGATCAGCAAAGCACAGGGATAGGCTCCCCGATGGAGACGATTAAGTTACCCTTTCCAAGATCAAACTTTACACAAGGGCGGGCGGAGAACGCAACGCTGACCCTGGAGCAGCTGCCTGAGCCTTTGCAAGAGGCGGCCCGCGCCAAGCCGTTTCTGCTGGAGTATTTGCAGGGAGTGCCGGTCCAACAGATTGGCATCCCCGCCTACTACCCCAAGTTATCGCGCAAGCTACGCCAACTGCGCCATCGCAACTTAATCTATCCCACCAGCGACGAGAATGTCTTTGTCCATATCTACCC
>QEUY01000783.1 GCA_003577365.1 Chloroflexota bacterium
CGTCACCACGCCCACGGCGCGCGCCGGCACACGCGCCCTGCTCGACGCCGTCTACCGCGCGCCGCTGACCCATCATCTGCGCCAGGGCGCGGCTGCCGCCGCCTTTGACGCCGCCGAACGCGCCCGCGCCCGCACCCTGGCCGAACTGCTCGGCAGCCCGGCCCTGCGCCCGCGCAGCGCGGTCGCGCCCGGCCTGCTGGCGCAGCGGGCGGCGCTGCGCACGCGTCTGGAGCAAGCCTACGCCGCCGAACCGTCCCCTGCCGAGCAGCCGGCTCCGGCAGAATCCTGGTCCGCCTCCTTAGCCAGAGAGCTGGCGGACCTCGACCGGCGCATCGAGCTGGCGGACCCGGCCTTGGCCGGGCTGACCGCGCTCGCCCCGCTGACCGTCGAACAGGTTGTCGTGACGCGTGATGACGTGCAGGCGCAGCCCATCCCCAAGCCGTCGATCCAGTGGCTGCGCGCCTATCTGGCCGACCATCTAGACGGCAGCCGGCGCGGCATCCTCGTGCCTGCGGCAGGCGGCGCGTACTTGGAGCCACCGCGCCAGCTCTTTCCGCCGCTCTACCGTACATTGCTTGCGCCGTTTGAGAAATGGTTGGAGGCAGCGCAGACCGTCTATATCGTGCCGCATGGCCCACTGCACTACATGCCGCTCGGGGCCTTGACACCCGATTTGGCCGGGCCGCCCCCGCTGCTGGCGGCAGAGCGGCGCGTCGTCTATACGCCTAGCGCCACGGTGCTGCTCGGCTACTGCCATACGCGTGCACCCTCGGCACGGCAAGGCGTGTTGGCGGTTGCGCCGCAGGACGCCCACTTGCAGGTGACGCAAGGGGCGGCGCACATGCTGGCCGGCCACAGCCAGGGAGACGCGCTGCTGGGGGAGGCCGCCACCCGCCAGACGCTGTTGGACCGGGCCGGCAACTACCGCATCGTTTGCTTTTTGGGTCATGGGCTGTTTGATGCGCGCTATCCTATGAGCTCGCGGCTGCAACTGAGCGACGGCGCGCTCTACGCCACCGACATCCTAGCCGACCTGCGCCTGGAGGCAGACCTGGTCGTCTTGGCGGCGTGTGAGACCGGGCGCAGCCAGGTGCTGCGCGGCGATGAGATTTTGGGGCTGACACGATCTGTGCTCTATGCGGGCACGCCCTCGCTGCTCGTCACGCTGTGGCGCGTCCACGAAGCGCCCACGCGCCTGCTGGTCGAGCGTCTCTTTGCCACGCTCCGTGACAGCGCGGCCGGTCATGGGGCCGGCGATGCAGCCGCCGCCCTGGCCGCGGCGCAGTGTTGGCTGCGCGCCCTGCCGGTGGCCGAGGCGCGCGCCGCCATGACGGCCTGGGACGACCTCTCCCCCGCCGCGGTTGAGACGCAGATCGGCCAGCTCTGGCAGATGACCCAGCGCGACCGCCCGCTGCAAGATCATGCGCCGCTCTTCACCCACCCCTTTTTTTGGTCAGCCTATATCCTGGTCGGCGACCGGCCCCCTGCCCCCTGACCTAGCGGCGAGGCGGCTCAGCGCGCCAACAGCGGCAGATAGAGCGCACGGTCCGCGGCAGGCGGCGCACCCGGGATCGCGGCGCGCGCGGCCTGGGGCTGCGCCGCGGCGGCTCCATTCGCCCCCTGCAACGCCACGGGCAGATAGACCGAGGCCGGCTCTGGATCAGGATCAGGGCCTGGTCCCGGCGTGGACGGCTGCGGGGCCAGCGCCAGCGGCTGCACCGTCTGGTTGCTCCACACCCCCTGCGTCCGCATGGCGCGCCCGCCCACGCTGAAACGCACGGCCCGCCCCTCCAGCCCACAGCCGGCCACCTCGCCCGCGCCCGCCACCTCAACCTTGTAGACCACCTGCCCGTCGACGATCTGCGTCACGCCCCGGCCGCAGCGTGCGCCCGCCACCGTCGCCACGACCGCCATCCCCGCCGCCGGCGCAAACTCGGCGCTGCCCTGCAGCGCGCCATAGAAGGTGGCAGGCGGCGTGGGCAGGCTGGCCGCCAGGTCGGCGGACGCGCCCTGCACGAGGGGCACGCCCTCCAGATAGAGCGTGACCGGCCGCGTGGCATAGATCCAATAGCCGCGCCCCGGCTCGAACTGCGCCAGGTCGTTGACCCAGCCCGGCGCTTGCGGGCTGTAGACCTGCCACGGGTCGGCCGCGTCCTCGGCGCGATAGCCGTAGACCGTGGTATAGGCGCCCGCAATCGAGGCCAGGGCCTGCGGCAGCGCCCGCGCCTCTGGCAGCGGATAGCTGACCAGGTTCCAGCCTGCGCTGGGCAGCGGCACGGCATAGCCGGAGAGCAGCGCCACCAGCCCCGGCCCCGGCAGCGCCGCCGAGGCGAAGTTCTGCGTGCGGTTGAGCACCGTCGCCAGCCGCCGCCAGCGCCCGCTCTGCTCGCTCCAGAAATAGAGCGCCAGCTCCTGTTCGGGCACGCCCGCCACAATCACATCCATGCCCAGATATTGATAGGTCAGGCTGGCCTCGGCATAGTCGGCCACCGCAGCCGAGGCCTGGATGCGATAGGCGCGGCCGATCGGGGTCAGCCCCGGCGGCCGCACGGGCAGGCTGTAGGCGGTCTGCACCACCAAAAAGCCGTCGTCGGGCAGGCTCTTGGGCGGGTAGATCGTGACCGCGCCGTCGCCGCTGGTAAACGGCCCGCCGTGGCT
>QEUY01000784.1 GCA_003577365.1 Chloroflexota bacterium
ATGGCCGATCATCGATTTGACCGTGCCCAGCGCCACCGTGGGCAGGCTGCCGCGGCGCTCGCCAAAGACTTGGCGCAGTGCCTGGACCTCCACTTGGTCGCCCACACGCGTCCCGGTGCCGTGCGCTTCGATCAAGCCGACGCTCTGCGGGTCGACGCCCGCCATGGCAAAGGCGCGCCGCAGCGCCAGCACTTCGCCTTCGAGCCGGGGCGTCAGCACACTGGCCCCGCGGCCATCGCTCGATGCCCCCACGCCCTTGACCACAGCATAGATGCGGTCACCGTCGGCTTCGGCCTCAGCGCGGCGTTTGAGCACGACCATGCCAATCCCTTCACTCAGGATCGTGCCGTCCGCGCCCTTGTCAAAGGGGCGGATCTGTTCGCGGCGCGAGAGCGCGCCCAACTGCGAAAACAGCGCCAGGATCGGGATGGGCGTGGTCACTTGCACGCCGCCCACCAAGGCCAGGTCACAGCCGCCATGCGCCAGCTCACGCACCGCGGTCTCGATCGCGATCAGCGACGAAGCGCAGGCGGCGTCGACCGTGTAGGCCGGCCCCATCAGGTCGAGGCGGTTGGCGATGCGCCCGGCGGTGATGTTGGGCACGAGGCCGGGCGCGGTCTCGGCGTTGAAGGGGGGCAGCGCGTCCTTGAGCGCATCGCGGATCTGCGCCAGGTCGGCAGCGCCGGTCTCAGGGTACAGGGTTTGGAGCACGCGCAGCGTCTGATCCACCACCAGGCTGTGCTGGACCATGTTGAGGTTGCCGCGGTTGAGATAGGTTCCCTTGCCCAGGATCACGCCGGTGCGCTGGCGCTCTGCGGGGCTGGCGGCCAGCCGTTCCAGATAGCCAGCGTCCTGGAGCGCGTCGTAGGCGACCTTGAGCGCCAGCCATTGATCCGGCTCGCCGCCGTCCACGCCGATGGGCATGATGCCATAGGCAAGCGGGTCGAACTGCGCCAGGGGCGCGAGAAAACCGCCCTTCTTACAGTAGATGCGGTCGTTGGAGGCCGAATCGGGGTCGTAGTGCAGGGCAGGATCCCACGCGCCCGGCGGCGGGTCGGTGACGGCATCCACCTTGTTCAGGATGTTCTGCCAATAGGCATCCAGGTTGGCCGCGCCGGGAAAGATACAGGCCATGCCGACGATGGCGATCTCACGGCTGGAGTCGCCTGCGGTCCGATTGGTTTGTGTGCGCTGTCTTGTCATATATGTCCGCTCGCCGTTGCCGGCTCTTGGGGGGACATCGAGTATGCGTTGCCCATCGCATGGATGGATGCGCCGCCGAACACGATTTCGACTTGGCCCTTGCGGCCATAGCACAATTCGTCGAGCAGCGCCTGGCAGCCCACGGCGGGCGGGATCAAGTCCACGCCGCGCGCCGCAAACTGGCGGCGCACTTCGTCGGTCACCATGCCCGACCCGGCCCACGGTCCCCAGTTGATGGACACCACGCGGCCCGGCCAGCGCCGGTCGAGCAGGTGCGCCAGCTTGTTGAGCACCTCGTTGGCCGCGGCATAGTCGCCCTGCCCCTTGTTGCCAAAGCGCCCGCTGACCGAGGAGAAGAAGACCAGAAAGCGCAGCGTGGCAGGGCGCAGACGGCGGCTGAGCAGAAAGGCGCTGTCGACCTTGGTGCTGACCACGCGCTGCAGCGAGGCCGCCTCTTTGTCCGCCAGCAGCTTGTCCTCCAAAATCCCCGCGCCGTGGATCACCCCGTCCAGCCGGCCAAACTGGGCGTAGATCACGTCAAGCAGTTGGCCGAAGGCGGTTTCATCGCGCACGTCGACGGCGTGATAATAGACGGTCGCGCCCGTCGCCTGGAGCGCGGCGAGGTTGGCGCGCAGTTCGCGAGCGGCCATCAAACGCCGGTAGGCGCTCTCGACCTCGGCCAAGTGCACGGGCTGCCCGGCCTGGGTGAGGCGCGCCACCAGCGCAGCCTTGATCGCGGCCAGTTCGGTCAGCGCCGCGGTATCCTCCGCTTCGGGGGCGGGCAGCGGCGAGCGCCCGGCCAAGACCAGCTTGGGCCGGTAGCGCCGCGCCAAGGCTGCGGCCACCTGGGCGGTGATGCCGCGCGCGCCGCCGGTGATCAGGATCACCGAGTCGCCGTCCAGCGCCGGCGCTGCCGCTTGGCCGGCGTCGACCGGCGCGGGCGAAACCTGCAGGGTGCTGCGCCCGCGGGCCGTGTACCCCACCTCAAGGATGCCATCCTCTGCGGCCCATTCCTGCAAGATCGCCTGCGCCTGGCCGAAGACGGGCAGATCAGCGGCGAGGTCGACGAGCTTGACACGGCAGCCGGGCAGTTCATGCGCCCAGGTCTTGAGCAGCCCGCCCATGCCGCCTTGGAGGGCGGCGGCCTCTTGTTCCAAGCCCTGATCAGAACCATGGTCAAGGGTGTGGCCGAAGCTGCCGCCCAGATAGCTGGTCGCCAGCA
>QEUY01000785.1 GCA_003577365.1 Chloroflexota bacterium
TCTTTGCGACTTTGCGGTGATACATCTCTTCTAGAAATGCAGTTGCGCCTGGGCCGAGAGGTCGACCAGCCAGCGCACCGTCTGGGGGAAGAGGATCACCAAGATCAACACGACCATTTGCAGCGCCATAAAGGGCCAGGCCGCCTTGTGGATCTGCCCGGTGGGCAGTTCGGGCGGGGCGACGCTCTGCAGATAGAAGAGCGAGAAGCCGACCGGCGGCGAGATAAAGGCCATCTGCAGGTTGACCGCCATCATCACCCCGAACCAGACCATGTCGATCCCCAGCGCCTGGGCCGCGGGGACAAAGAGCGGCATGGCGATAAACGAGATCTCGATGAACTCCAAAAAAATGCCCAGCAAGAAGATGGCGATATTGCAGACGATGATAAAGCCGAGATAGCCGCCCGGCACACGCGTCAGCAACTCGGTGAGCAGCCGCTGTCCGCCCAGCCCGTCAAAGACCACGCTGAAAAAGGTCGAACAAAAGAGGATCATGATCACCAGCGCCGTGAGCCGCGCCGTGGCGTGCGCCGCGTCCCAGAAGATCTTGCGACTGGAGCGGCCATTGACGACGGCCAGCAGGCTGGCCCCGATCGCGCCCACGGCCCCCGCTTCGGTGGGCGAGGCGATCCCCAGAAAGATGCTCCCCAAAACGGCAAAGATCAGCAGGACGGGCGGGATCACCGCGCCCAGGACCCGCCGTGCCAGCACTTTGGCCGGGAGGTCGCGCGCGGCTTTGGGGATGGCCGGAGCCGCCGCGGGCCGCACCAGCGCCACGCCCAAGACATAGAGCGCATAGGCGCCAGAGAGCATCAGGCCTGGGATCATCGCCCCTAGAAAGAGATCGCCGATGCGTACCCCGATCTGGTCGCTGAGCACCACCAGCACCAGGCTGGGCGGGATCAACTGCGCCAGCGTGCCCGACGAGATGATGACCCCGGCGGCAAGCTCTTTGTCATAGCCATAGCGCAGCATGACCGGCAGCGACAACATACCCATCACGATCACCGTGGCGGCGACCACGCCGGTCGTGGCCGCCAGCAGCGTGCCGACAAAGACCACGGCCAAGGCCATGCCCCCACGCAGCGGGCCAAGCAGGATGCCGACCGTCTCCAGCAGCGCTTCGGCCAGCCCCGATTTCTCCAGGATAGCCCCCATAAAGACAAAATAGGGGATCGCCAGCAGCGTGAAGTCCGACATGGTGCCGAACCAGCGGTTGGGCAGCAGCAACAGCAGGCGCGTGTCAAAGGCATCGACCGCCAGGCCGAGCAGCCCAAAGACGATCGCCGTGCCGGCAAACGAGAACGCCACAGGATAGCCGGTGAGCAGCAGAAAAAAGAAACCGGCAAACATCAAAATGGCGAGCCATTCAACGCTCATAGCGTTCCCCCGGCGAATAAGTGTGTGGCGACTCGGGTTGGCCACGGTGGCTGGCGACGGTTGCGGATGGCTGCAATGGGTGACTGGATGGAGCTGGCCGGTGATGGCGGAAAGAGCAGACCCGCCGTCAGCCGATCGCGCCTTGACCTTCGGCTTTGGCCTCCAGCTCGCCGTCTGTCTGTGCGCCGCCGCGCAGGGTGGCGATATACTTGACGCACTGCGCCAGGGCTTGGATCAACAGGGTGAGGAAGGCCACGATGATCATGCTCTTGAGCGGCGCGCGCGGCAGCCCGTCCGGGTCGGGGGAGAGTTCCCAAGCGCCCCAGTTTCCGTTGGGCAAGCGTCCCCAGGAGGCCAGCACAGGGTCAATGGTCACATAGATGCCAAGCAGACAGAAGGGGATCAGCAGGAAGACCGTACCCAGCAGATCGACCCAGGCGCGCCGGCGCGGCGGCCAGTTGGCATAGAGGAAATCGACACGCACGTTGGCATCGTGCTTGAGGATATAGGCAAAGCCCAGAAAAAAGACCAGCGAATAGAGATACCACTGGAGTTCGATAAACAGATTCGAGGAAAGCTGCACGCCGATAAAACGCCCCACATAGCGCGCCACGACGTTATAGAAGCCGACGCCGAGCGTAACCAAGACCAGGAGGGTGGACAGAGTGCCCAGGCTTTCGGTGAAGCGGTCGATCGCGCGAGTCAGACGTAGCAAGGCGCGCATGGGAGCCTCCCCTTGTGGGTGCGTTGGTGGCTTCAGTATCGCCGTGGGGGGCGCGCCGTCTGACAGCCTCCCCTTGTGGGTGCGTTGGTGGCGCTCATTGTATCCGAGGTCATTTGCCTGCGCAACCGTTCTGCAAAATCTGCAAAAAGCGGACAGTCGCATACTTTGCCATGGGCATGCTTCATGGTTAAATATTTCCTCAATAGATTTGAAAATCATTAACTGCTTGATCCTGTCAATGATGTGAATCGTAGGGGCCGCCCCCTGTGGCGGCCCGTCTGCGGACAGACACGGGGGTCTGTCCCTACACGTCAAAT
>QEUY01000786.1 GCA_003577365.1 Chloroflexota bacterium
GCCCATTATAGTGGGCGATCCGCCTGGGTGCAATGTGCAGCGCCGGCTGCGCTGCGATCCGCGCTGGATGTACACCGCAACTTACAGTATACTGAGAGGCAACACCGAGCCACCGTCCTACCCTTGTGTGAGCCACACCATGAGCAACTCCCATCGCCGTCCCATGACCAGCGTCGACGCCGCCTGGCTGGGCATGGACCGCCCGACCAACCTGATGGTCATCAACAGCCTCCTGTTCTTTGACGTGCCCATCGCCTTTGAGCGGCTGCGCAGCGTGCTCGACACCCGGCTGGTGCGGCGCTTTGACCGCTTTCGCCAGCGCGTCGTCGCCGCCGGTGCACCCGGTACAGGCAGCTATGCCTGGGAGGACGACCCTCACTTCAACCTGCACTATCATCTGCGCCGCGTCGCCCTGCCCGCACCCGGCGGCGATGCTGCGCTCCAGGCCCTGGCCGGCGAGCTGATGAGCGACCCGCTGGACCGCAACCGGCCCCTCTGGCGCTTCTACCTGATCGAAAATGTGGACGGCGGCTGCGCCGTCTTGGGCCGCATCCACCACTGCATTGCCGACGGCATCGCCCTGCTCCAAGTGCTGCTCTCGCTCACCGACAGTGAACCGGATGCCGAACCTGTCCCGCTGACCGATGAGCATCGTCCCAAGACACGCCGCGCGCGTCTCTTCGACCTGCCGCTGCGCCTGGCGGCGCGCGTTGCCGGCCAAGGTCTGCGCGCCGCCGACGCGCTGCTCAACGCCAATCTTGACCTGCGCGCCGGCGCCGATGCCCTGCTCCAAAAGCTCGAATCCGCCGGCCTCCTCACCGCCACCAGCGCCGCCATCGTCGCCAAGCTGCTGATCCTCTCCCCCGACCGGCCTTCGCCCTACCGCGGGCAGATGGGCGGCATCAAACGCGTCACCTGGTCCAACCCGCTGCCGCTGGCCGAGGTCAAAGCAATCAGCCGCGCCACCGGCACCACCATCAACGACGTGCTCGTCGCCGCCCTTGCGGGCGCGCTGCGCCGCGACCTGCAAGCGCGCGGCGCCGATGCCGGCATGGGCGATCTGCGCGCCATGGTGCCGATCAACCTGCGCCGCCCGACCGACAAGCTCGGACTGGGCAATGAATTCAGCCTGCTCTATCTCGCCCTGCCCGTGAGCCTGGACGGCCCCGCCGCACGGCTGGCGGCTGTCCAGCAGCGCATGCAACTGCTCAAAAACTCGCCCGAACCCTTCCTCGTCTATCAAATTCTCGGCATCGTGGGCATGCTGCCCGGCGAACTGGCGCATCAGGCGGTGAACTGGTTCGCCGACAAGGCAAGCTGCGTGCTCACCAACGTGCCCGGCCCGCGCCAAACCCTCTACTTCGCCGGCGCCGCGATCCGCCGCCTGCTCTTCTGGGTGCCCCATTCGGGCGATATCAGCATGGGTCTCAGCATCTTCAGCTATGCCGGAAGCGTGACCCTGGGGCTGGATGTGGACGAAGCCCTGGTCCCCGACCCTGAACGCATTATCGAGCATTTCTATGCAGAGATGGCCGAACTCCAGCGCCTCGCCGCAGTCTACCGGCAAGCGCCGCCGTCCGCTGCCTATGTTGACGCCGGCCAGGCCCTCTAGCTGCCCCGCGCCGACTGCATAACTGCATACACTTTTGCCGCCGTTGCGATTTTGTCCGCGCCAGAGGCCACGGTACAATACTCGTTATGCCTTTGACCGTACATGCCGCCTGGATTCGTCTTGACTCGCCCGCAGCAGGCAGCCAGTTGTTTCTTTGGGCCGAAGACCCGGACCTTTCGGGGGTGCGGCCCCCTATCCCTCGGGCCGTGCCTGCGCCGCGCGAGGGCCATAGCCGCCACCGCCAGCCCAAAGTGCCGTCGCACCCCGGCCAGGTCTCCATCGGCCAGTTGCGCGCTGTCCTGAGCCAAGAGCTGGCCGCCGCGGCCCCGTCTGACCTACAGCCGGCCAATGCTACCGTCTGGCTGCCCAGCCTGGGCGAGCGGCCGCTGGCGCGTCGCGGCCTCTTTGCGCATGGCGGCCCCCCCGGCGCACGCACGGTGCTGCGCACCGAAACGCCTACGCTCGTCGCCTGGCAGGTGACCGGGCTGGCGCTGGATCCGCTGCGTGCTCTGCTCTTTCTCAGCCGCCTGAGCGACGCCACCGCGCGCCAAAGCGCCAGCAGCATTCTGCCGCGGCTGCGCCTGGGCAACGACCTGATCTTTTGGAGCAACGCCGCCAAGTTCGCCCTCGAAATCCTGGTAGGCCAACACTATCTGCCCAGCCTGCGCGTGGACCCTACGGGACGCTTGGAAGCGGTCTGGCAGCCGATTCTGCTGGAGCCGCGCATGGAGCAGCACCGCGAAGAACTGGTGCGCACCATGCCGCCGGTCTGCCGCGCCTACAACCTCGAGACGCCTGCCGATGCGCC